>JBCDHK010000154.1:0-8506 GCA_038750185.1 Pseudomonadota bacterium | reverse complement strand
CTGCACAACCTCATCACCTGCACGCTCTGCTCGTGCTATCCGCGCTCGATCCTCGGGCAGCCGCCATCGTGGTACATCTCCAAGGCCTACCGTGCGCGCTCGGTGCGCGAGCCGCGGGTGGTGCTGGCTGAGTTCGGGCTCGATCTTGCGCCCGACATCGAGCTGATCGTCCACGACAGCAATGCCGACATGCGTTACCTCGTGCTACCCGAGGCGCCCGCGGATGCTGAGACGGCTGACGCCGAGGCGCTGGCGGCGCGGGTGACACGCGACCACCTCATCGGGGTCGCGCGCGTGGTCTAGGGCATGCCGCTTGATCCCAATTGATCGGACCGTGCTCTAGGGGTTGTTCGGCGGGAAATCGCTTCAGGGCTGAAGCGTCAGCACCTCATGGGCTGCCACATCGCCAGCCCCCGTCTCGCTCGCCCCGCCAATGGCATGCAGGCGCCCCCCGATCGCCGCCCCCGCAACCCCGTGGCGCGCTAGGGCAAGATCGGGCAGCGCCTCCCAGGTGTCGGTTGGCGGATCGTAGACCCAAGCCTCGGCAAAGACCGCCTGCTCGGGAACCCACTGCTCGCCGCCGAACACATAGAGCTTGCCATCCAATGCCGCCGCACCCAGCCCGCCAGCCGCCTGAGGCATGGGCGCCAGGACAGACCAAAACCCGGTCGCCGGATCGAAGACCTCCAGCGTGGCGAGGTTGACGTTGGCAGCGCTCCCCTGCCGCCCGATGAACTGGCGCCCGCCGACCACATAGATCCGCCCGTCGATCACCGCACTCGCCGCACTGTTGCGCGCTGTGGGCGCATCGATCCCGCGCGACCAAGCGCCCGTTTCAGGATCGAAGATATCGACCCGCGCCGTGTCGCGATGCTCGCCGAAGCTGGCCGCGGCCGCCGTGGCACCGACGCGCCCGCCGATCACGTAGAGCTTGGCCCCCACCGCCGCCGCCACATGCTCGCCGCGCGCCACCGGCAGGCCGGCCAAGGCGCTCCACGAGCCGGCGGCTATATCGTAGGCCCAGACCGAGCCCTCGGGGCGCCAATCCGGAAAGCCGCCCGAAAAGCCGCCCACCGCATAGATCGTCTCACCGAGCGCGGTGAAGGTGATGTGGTGGCGTGCAGCCGGCAGGGGCGCGAGGCTCTGCCAGGCATCCGTTTCGGGGTCGTAGGCCAGAAAATCATCCCGCACGACCGAGGCGCGCTCGGCCAGTCCGCCGCCCGTGTAGATCAGGCCACCCAGCGTCGTCGCGTAGATCTCCTGGCGCGGTGACGGCAGTGCAGCGGCCTCTGACCAGCCGGGATCGGCGGGCGCGGGCGAGGCCGTCAGCAGCGCGAGGCAGAGGGCGGCGGGGCGGGAGAATGGGGGCATGGTGTATCCTTTCGAGACTGGTCGAGGTGGTCAGGGCGGCTGGGCACGGGCACGGGGCGCGCGCGGCTGGCGTTTTCGCGTCTCTTGGGGCAGGAGGTGAGACCGCGCTCGTTATTCCTCAACGATCAAACGCGGATACTTGCCATCCGAAAAACGGATAACGGAGCCGCCATGCTGGAGCAGAGCCTGAGAAAGATCGACCTCAACCTGCTGGTCGTGCTCCGAAGCCTCCTGGCCACCTCAAGTGTCGGACAAACGGCAAAGATCCTCGGCATGAGCCAGCCGGCGGCAAGCCGGGCGCTGGCGGCCTTGCGCCAGATCTTCGACGACCGGTTGTTCGTGAAAAGCGGCTCGAAGATGATCGCGACGCCGCGCGCGCTGGCGCTCAGCGCGCCCTTGGAGGACGCCCTCGCGCAGCTCTTGCACGTCATCGAGCCGGCGGCGATCTTCGATCCGGCGACAAGCCAGCGCCGCTTTCGCCTCGCGACGACCGACTACGGTGCCACGGTCGTGCTCCCCGCGCTTGCGGCGCGCTTCTTCGAAGCGGCCCCAAACGCCGAGTTGGACCTCACCCCGCTCACCCCCGCCTCGTTTGATGCGCTCGGGCGCAGCGATCTGGATCTGGCGCTCTACAGCGACAACCCGGTGCCGGAAGCCATGCGCACCAAGGAGCTTTTCCGCGAGCGCTTTGCCTGTCTGGTGCGGGCGGGCCACCCGGCGCTGGCGCGCGGCGGCGCTGTGCTCAGCCTGGAGGACTACCTCGCCCATCGCCACGTGCTGGTGACGATTGCCGGCGGGCGAAGCGGCCCCGTCGATCGCGCCCTCGCGAGCCTGGGGCAGGCGCGCCAGATCGCACTGGTGCTGCCCTATTTCGGTGTCGCGGCATTGGCGGCGGCACGCTCGGACCTGATCCTCACCATGCCGCACAAAGCGGCGGCGGCCTTTGCCGAGACAGCACCGCTTGTCGTCTTGGCGCCGCCGGTCGAGCTTGGCACCTTCGGCTATCGGCTGGTCTGGCACGAGCGCGTCCACGACGACCTCGGCCATCTCTGGCTAAGACGCCTGATCGCGCAGGCCCTGAGTGCCGAGGAGTGAGGGGGCCCTGGTCGCCAGACTGGGGGTCTCGCCACGTCTGCCCTCGACATAGCTCCCGCTGATCGGGCACAGACAGGACTGGCCAGGGCACGGGGCCAGCCCACTATAACCGCTGATTTCGGCCTTGGTGATCGCGTCTGGCTGGCGTGCGCCAAAATCCGAATGGCATCGCTTGGACCGCCAAAAGTCGTTGGAGTGACCGCCAAGCCTATTCACCAACCCAGGGCCCCATCGTCCGCCACCGGCGATGGGCCACGCCGAAGGAGAGCCCGGCCATGGAGCGCCTGTCCCTGCCCGAGCGGGCCAACCTGCCCGCCCGCTTGGAGGAGAGCGGCTTTAGCTTCCACGAAATGCACGGCGAGCGCTATTGGGACGAGCGCGCCGCCTACCGCTTTACGCTCGCCCAGATCGAAGACGATCTGGAGGACCCCGCCACCGCACTCCAGGCGCTCTGCCTCGACCTGGTGGCCGAGGTCGTCGAGAGCGACGCGCTGATGGCCCGCCTTGGCGTGCCCGAACCCTTCCGCGACTTCGTGGCCGCCAGTTGGCGCGACCGGGCGCCGTCGCTCTATGGGCGCATGGACATGGCCTATACCGGCCAGGGACCGGCCAAGCTGCTGGAGTACAATGCCGACACCCCGACCTCGGTGTTCGAGACCGCGTCCTTCCAGTGGACCTGGCTTGAGGACGCCCGCACCACTGGCCTGATCCCCAAAGACAGCGACCAATTCAATGGGCTCCATGAGGCCCTGGTCGAGCGCTTCCGAGCGCTGGCGCCAGAGGGCATCGACCTGCACTTCAGCGCCTTTCAGGACAGCGCGGAGGATTTCGGCACGGTCGAGTATCTGGCCTGGGCTGCCCAGGAGGCCGGGCTCGTGCCGCATTTCGTCGATGTCCGCGCCCTAGGGGCCTCGCAGGAGGGCGATCTCCTGGACGACCAAGGCCGCGTGATCGGCGCGCTCTTCAAGCTCTACCCTTGGGAGGATTTCCTGCGCGAGGGGCTGGCCGAGGCACTGCCGGGCGCGCGCAACCACTTCCTGGAGCCGGCCTGGAAGGGGCTCCTTTCCAACAAGGGGATGCTGGCGCTGCTTTGGGAGCGTCACCCCGGCCACCCCAACCTGCTGCCGGCGTGGTTTGGCGAGGACATCGAGGCGGGGCGGGCCGATCTGGAAGCGGTCAATGCCGCGTTTGCCCAGGGGTGGGTCTCGAAGCCGCTGTTCTCGCGCGAGGGGGCGGGGGTCGAGATCTGGCGGGGTGGCCAGCGCCTGCACGCCAGTGCGCCCGAGCGCTACGCCGAGCACCCGCGCATTCACCAGGCCTACACGGCACTGCCCGAGACGGCGGGCAACCATCCGGTGCTGGGCCTTTGGATCGTTGGCGAGGCCTGCTGCGCGCTTGGCATTCGCGAGGACCGCGACCCGATCACAAGGGATCTCAGTCGCTTCCTGCCGCACTATATAGACGGGTAACGATCCCATCGCGGCCCGCGCGCCGCCGTTTTCTCTAAGTGGAGTTCTCACATGAAGCGATCCTCACCCAAGACCCAGGCCGGGCGCGTGACGTTGCTTGGCGCCACCGCGCTTGGGCTCACGGCGTTGTCTGGTTGCGAGGAAGAGCCTCGGGTGGAGGCCACCTTCTACACCTCGCTCGAACAATGCATCGACCGGGCCAATGCGCCAGAGGACGTCACCGCCTGCGAGCGGGCTTTTGCCCAAGCCGAGACGATCCACACCGAGACCGGCCCGCGCTATGGCGATCTGGCGCTCTGCGAGGAGGCCCATGGCGAGGGGGCGTGCGAGGCGCCGGAGGAGGCCCAAACCCAGGCCCAGGCGGGGGGCGGCTCGGTGTTCATGCCGTTGCTCATGGGCTACATGATGGGGCGGGCGATGTCGGGGCCGAGCGCAAACCAAGCGGCGGTAACGCCGACCTACACCACGCGCGGCGCCGACGGCAGGCCGAGCCAAGCAACCGTGCAAACCCCCGGCGGCGCACGGGTGGCAGCGCCCGCCCCGGGAGGCAGCATCCAGACCCGGCCTTCGCTGCTGCGCCCACCAGCGACGCGCCAACCCGTGATGACACGGGCCTCGGCGCGCGCCTCGGGCGGCTTTGGCACCCGCGCCACCATGAGCCGCGGCAGCTGAGGCGTCTGTCCTGGAGACCTGCTTGCTGGTCGCGTTGTGACTAAAGCGATTTCAAGGGAGGTGTAAACCCCGACTGACCAGGAAATCGCGGTAAAACGACAGCCTACAGCATTGCGTGTGAAAGAACGCTCCCGCGCAACGCTGTAGGGGCTCGAGAGCACGGGCGCCCTACTACATCAGATCGAAGTCCGTCGCTGCCAGGCTTGGAGCACCTTTCAGGATGGCAAAGAGCACAGCCGCTTTGGGGCCGTTGGCGTCAACGTCATAAAACAGCGAGCCCATATCGTAGATCAGGAAGTCGTCGCTATCCTGGGCACTGGCGCCCAGACGAAGATTGTCCGGCCCAATCACGCTCGGCAGCGCCGCGAAGGCAGGGCCATTGAGGACTATGCTGTCCATGCCAGGCTCGAAATCAGCGATGGTGTCTGTCGAACTTATCCCCCCGAATACAAACGCATCGCTCCCTCCTGCGCCGCGCAGCGCGTCCGCACCACCACCGCCGTCGAGGGTATCCGGCCCTGCTGCACCGATCAGCAAATCCGCCCCTCCGCCACCTTTGAGCAGATTAGCCTCGGTCTCAGAGCGATGGGCGGCGAGCTGGGCATAGAGGGTGTCGTCGCCCGCACCGCCCAGAAGGGTGTCGGCGCCGAGTTGGCCACGCAACTGATCGTCCCCGCTCTCGCCGCGCAGCACGTCCGCCCCGTCGCCGCCGAAGAGACTGTCCGGCCCTGCTGCACCGATCAGCACATCCGCCCCTTCGCCACCTTTGAGCAGATTGGCATCGGTCTCGGAGCGATTGGAGGCAACCAGGGCATAGAGGGTGTCATCGCCCGCACCGCCCAGGAGCGTGTCGGCGCCGAACTGGCCGCGCAGCTGGTCGTCCCCGCTTTCGCCGCGCAGCACGTCGTTCCCATTACCGCCGAAGAGGCTGTCCGGTCCTGCTGCGCCAATCAGCACATCCGCCCCGCCGCCACCATCGAGTACATTGGCCTCGGTCTCGGAGCGATCAGCGGCGACCAGAGCATAGAGGGTGTCGTCGCCAGTGCTGCCTTGCAGGGTGTCTGCGCCGAACTGGCCGCGCAGCTGATCGTTGCCCTGGTTGCCCGCCAACAGATCGGCCCCCCGTCGAGCCGGTCAGCCTATCGGCGAAATCGCTGCCCAGGACCGCTTCGATGGAAACATAGGTATCGCCTGCCGCCACGCCCTCGTTGCGCCCTGGGTTGACCAGATTGGCCCTCACGCCCTGGCCGGCATTGGCGTAGCTGGCGGTGTCGATATCATCCCCGCCGTCCAGCAGATCCGCGCCTGCGCCGCCTTCCAGGGTGTCCATCCCGGCGCGCCCGGACAGGGTGTCGTCGCCCATTGCGCCGGCCAATGGATCGGCCTCGGCCGAGCCGCTCAGCGTGTCGGCGAAATCGCTGCCCACCACTGCTTCGATGGAGAGGTAGGTATCGCCCGCCGCCGCGCCTTGGTTGAGCGCTGGATCGACCAGATCGACCGCGACCGCCTGATTGGCCTGGGCGTAACTGGCGGTGTCGAGGCCGGCGCCGCCATCGAGCAGATCCGCGCCTGCGCCGCCTTCCAGGATGTCCATTCCGGCGCGCCCAAACAGGCTGTCGTCGTCTGTGCCGCCCTGGAGCAGGTCCTCGCCCTTGCCGCCACTGAGGATGTCCTGGCCCTCGTCGCCCTGGAGCGTGTCGTCGCCTGCCTCGCCCAGCAAGGTGTCGCTCTCGCTGCCGCCGATCAGCAGGTCGCTGCCTGCAGCCCCGATCAGGAGGTCGGCGCCGGTGCCGCCGTCCAGCGTGTTGGGCGCGGTCTCGGAGCGGTCGGCGGCGGCGAGGGCGTAGAGGGTGTCGGCGCCCGGCCCGCCTTTGAGGGTATCGGCGCCGCGCTGGCCGCGCAGTTGGTCGTCGCCCTCGCCGCCCTCCAAGAGATCGGCGCCGAACGAGCCGGTCAGCGTATCGTCGAAGGCGCTGCCGAGGACCGCCTCGATGCTGCGGGTGACATCGCCTGTGGCCGAGCCTGCATTGCGGGCGGGGTTGGTCAGGTTGAGTGCGGCGGCGCTCGGGGCGTCGGTGTAGCGCGCGGTGTCGGTGCCAGGCCCGCCATCGAGCGTATCGGCGCCCGGACTGGCATCGAGCGTGTCGTCGCCGCCCCGGCCTTCCTGGAGGTCGTCCAGCGCGCTGCCGGCCAACGTCTCGCTCTGATCGGTGCCGGTCACGATCGCGACGTTCAATGCTTGCAGCTCGAACGCGCCGAGATCGACAGTGCCGCCATTGGACACACCAGGCAGATCGACCGGACGCGGCAGGCCACGCGCGTCCTCGTTGGGCGCGGTGGCGGCGGGGGCGGCATCGAGGGCGGGATTGGCCGGATCGTTCCTGAGCCGCACCGTCGCGACCAGCCCGCCGTTGTCGGCCAGAAGACCGGTAGCAAACACCGCCGCCGGATCGCCGCCGACAATGCTGGTGCCTTGGTCCATGATCACGCGGCCGGTGATGTTGATCTGACGCCCTCCAGGCGGCGCCCCTTCAACCTCGTTGCCAAGCACCAGGCTGTTGGTCAGGGTCACATCGGCTCTGATGAAGCCGCCGCCTCTGGCATTCTCGCCGACTGCGCGGTTGCCGGTCACGGTGGTGTTGCGCAACTCAACATTGCCGCCGATAAACGCGCCGCCGATGTTTGCGGTGTTCTCGGCAATGGTGCTGTTGGTTGCGAGAAGGCCCCGGGAGGCATAGACGCCGCCACCAAAACCACCGTCGCCTTCGAAGCGATTGCCGCTGATGGTGCTGCGCTCCAGGGTTAGATAGGAGTTGGTGGTAATACCAGCGCCGAAACCACGACCGGATGTCTCCTCAACAATAGAAATGTTGTTACTGATGGTGCTATCGATTAACAATGTCCTGCCGAAACTAAAAACTCCACCAGCAATATACCCGCTCATATTACCACTAACCGTAGTGCGAATAAACTGGGTGGTATCATAGAATACGCCAGAATTTTCGTACAAAGTAACAACACCACCACCTGTAACACTACTTCGGTTATCGTTTATGGTGCTATCGATCAAGCGCAGCAAGCCGATGCCGCCGATGCCGCCGCCACTGGGGCCGATCGCTGTGTTGTTGGTGACAACGGTGTCGCGGATCTCGCCACCACTGATGAACACACCGCCATAGTTCTCGCTTGCCGTGTTGCCGTCGATCAGGCTGTCCACAATCAACGACTGATCGGTGGCAAAGGCGCCGCCGCCGTCGCCACCGGCGATGTTCCCGCTCAGCGTGGTGCGCGTCAGGCTGAGGCTTTGCGCGGTGAAGAGGCCGCCGCCGAAGCCGCCGTCCGTGCTGTTGTTCGAAGGCGCTTGCGTGCTGTTGCCGGCCACGCTCACATCGCTCAGGGTGAGATCGGCGAGGCTGCGCACCGCGCCACCGTTGGCGGTGGTGTCCGTGGCACTGCCATTGAGGGCGTTCACCCGCCCACCGGTCAGCACCAGGTTTTCGAGCGTCAGCTCCGCGTCGGCCTCGGTGACGTTGAAGAGGCGGGTGTTGTCGGCGAGGCGGTCGGCACTCAGGCTGGCCTTAACATCGGTGATGCCGCCGGGCAGGGTAACGTCATCGCCCATCGCATCGCCTGTGAGCGTGAGCACCCCGCCCGAGCCGAGAGCGCCGTCGATGACAAGCGCCTCGGTGATCTCGATCTCACCTGACGTGAGGCGCAGCGTATCGCCCACCAGTCCAGGATCGAACACCACCGTGTCACGCCCCGCAGTGGCATTGGCTTGAGAGATCGCTTGGCGGAGCGAGCCAGCGCCGCTGTCGGCCAGGGTGGTAACGGTAAAGGTGGCCATCGATCTCTCCAATTAATCAGGGGTAACGCAGAGCCTTCATAAACTGGCAACT
>JBCDHK010000153.1:0-8546 GCA_038750185.1 Pseudomonadota bacterium | reverse complement strand
GGCCAGGATCACGCTGGAGTTTGCCGTTGGCACCGATATGGACCGCGCGTTGCTGCTGGTCGCCAACCGTCTCGACCGCGTCTCCGGCTACCCCGATGAGGCCGACGAGCCCACCATCGACACCTCCGGCAGCGACGACAACCCCATTGCCTGGTTCATCCTGCAGCGCGCGCCCGGCATTACCACCGAGATCTCCTACTACGGCGATTTCGTCGATGATGTGGTCCAGGAACGCCTGGAACGGGTCGAGGGCGTGGCGCGGGTCAATGTGTTCGGCGGGGTCGGACGCGAGTTGCAGGTAATTATCGATCCGACCGAACTGGCTCGCTTTCGCCTCACCGTGCCCGAGGTGATCGCGCGGCTGCGCGCCGAATCGATCTCGCTCTCAGCGGGCGATGTGGACGAGGGCAAACGCCGCTACGTCGTGCGCGCCGAGGGCGAGCTTAACACCGTCGAGGAAGTGCGCGAGGTGGTGCTGCGTTCGGGTGCTGCGGGCACGGGCGATGATCTCGGGCGGGTCTACGTGCGCGACGTGGCCGAGGTGCGCTTTGGCTACAAGGAGGCCACCGCGCGCATCCGCCAGAAGGGTGAGCCGTCGCTCGCGGTCAATGCCGTGCGCGCCTCTGGGGCCAATGTGATCGAGACCATGGAGGGCTTGCGCGCCGCGGTCGAGGAGTTGCGCCAGGGCCCGCTCGCCGCCGAAGGCCTGACCATCGAGCAGGTCTATGACGAGACCGTCTATATCGACAGCGCCATCGATCTGGTGATCGGCAACATCTGGGTAGGCGGTCTGCTGGCGGCGGCAGTGCTGATGGCGTTCCTGCGCTCGCCGCGGGCGACGCTGGTGATCTCGCTGGCGATCCCGGTCTCTATTGTGGCCTCGTTTGTGGCCATGGCCGCCATGGGACGCACGCTCAATGTGATTTCGCTGGCGGGGATTGCCTTTGCCGTCGGCATGGTCGTCGATGCGGCCATTGTCGTCTTGGAGAACATCTATCGTCTGCGCCAAGAAGGCCGTCCGCCGCGCGAGGCTGCCTATGAGGGCGCGCGCCAGGTTTGGGGTGCGATCCTGGTCTCGGCACTCACCACGGTGTTGGTATTCCTGCCGATCTTGGTGATGGAGCTTGAAGCGGGCCAGCTGTTTCGCGATCTCGCCGTGGCGATCTCGGTCTCGGTGGTGCTCTCGCTGGTCGTGGCCATCACCGTGATCCCGGCACTGTCTTCGCGGTTGCTCGGCGGTGGGCAGACCTCGCTCAAGCCCGTGCCGCTGCCGGTGGTCGATCATCTGGCCCGCGCCTTCGCTTGGCTGATCCGCGGCTATGCCTGGCTCACGGTCAAGTCGCGTCTGCTCGGCACGCTGGTGGTCACGAGCGTGACCGCCTTTGCGCTCTGGGGGGCGGCGACCTACCTGCCCAAGCTCGAATACCTGCCCGAGGGCAACCGCAATCTGGTGTTTGGCGTCATCCTGCCCCCGCCCGGCTACAACCTCGACACCACCCTCTCCATCGCCGAGCGCATCGAGGCGGCGGCGCGCCCGCTTTGGTCTAAAGAGGAGACCGGTGATCCGAACACGCCGCCCGCGATGGAGTACTTCTTTTTCGTTGCTCTGCGCTCCACGACCTTCCTCGGCGGCTCGGCGGTCGATCCCTCACGCGTTCAGGAGTTGATCCCCGCCCTCTCGGGGCCGATCTTTGCCGAGCCGGGCACCTTCGGTTTCATCAACCAGCGCTCGCTGTTTGGCCGCGGCATCGGTGGTGGGCGCGCCATCGAACTCAACGTCTCGGGCCAGGATCTGGAGGAGATCCTGGGCGTCGCCCAACGCGCCGCAGGGCGGATCGCACAGGTGTTTCCGCGCCAGGCGGGCAATCAGTTCCGCCCCCAGCCGGGTCTGGAGTTGGGCGCACCTGAGGTCCGCCTGGAGCCCGACCGCGTGCGTCTGGCCGACGCTGGCATCGGCGCGCGCTCACTGGCTGAGACGGTCGATGCCTATAACGACGGCGTGCGCATCGATCAGATCACCGTCGGCGCCGAGCGCATCGATCTGACCCTGAAGGGCGCGCCCTCGGATATGGCCGGCCAGCGCACCCAGGATGTGGGCTCTTATCCGGTGGTGACGCCGAGCGGACGCATCGTGCCGGTCTCGGCGCTGGCCGATGTCCGCCTGACCGCAGGGCCGACCGAGATCCGCCACCGCGAGCGCCTGCGCACGGTGACGCTGGAGGTGCGCCCAGCCTCCGATCTGCCGCTGGAGACCGCGCTCGATCTGATGCGCACCCAAGTGATGCAGCCGCTTCTCGACGAGGGCGTGCCACCGGAGGTGCGCATGACCCTCTCGGGCGCGGCCGACCAACTGACCCAGACCTGGAATGCCCTTCAGATCAATCTGCTGCTCGCACTGGTGATCGTGTTCTTGGTCATGGCGGTGTTGTTCGAATCGTTCGTGCTGCCGCTCGTCATCCTGATCTCGGTGCCCGTGGCCGGAGCTGGCGGCGTAGCAGGGCTCGTGGTGCTCAACCAATTCCAGCCGCAATCGCTCGACATGTTGACCCTGCTCGGCTTCGTCATCCTGATTGGCATCGTGGTCAACAACGCCATCCTGCTCGTCCACCAGACCCTCTATCACCTGCGCGAGGAGGGCCTCAGTGTCGACGACGCGATTCTAGAGGCCACGCGCAACCGCATCCGCCCGATCTTCATGTCGACCCTGACCTCGGTGTTCGGCATGCTGCCGCTGGTGGTGTTTCCGGGCGCGGGCTCGGAGCTTTACCGCGGCCTCGGCTCGGTGGTGGTGGGGGGGCTGTCGCTCTCGGCGCTTCTGACGCTGCTGTTGGTGCCGCCGCTCTTACGCCTGACGCTTTCGCCCATCGAAGCGCCCGCGCCGCGCCGTCGCAGCGGCTTGCGCCACCCTGCGGAGTGAAGGCGGGGCCGGGGTGCTTCAACGTGTCAGTGCGTTGGTGAGAATGCCGTAGCCGCCGTCGATGATGCCGGTGTCGTGGTGGACAAAGATCACCTCGTCGGCATCGAGGGCGTCGAGCACCGGCCCCAACGCCCTGGCATGCTCGGCCACGGGCAAAGCCTCGATGTTGACGCGGATGGTCTCGCCAAAGCGCACTGCCAGATGGGGGGCGAGATAGGTCGAGAACGAGCTGCCGATCACCACGGCGCGTCCTTCTCCCTCGGCTGTAAAGACCTGTGCGCCGCGTAGCTCCGGATGCGCTGCGGCCAGGGCCCTTGCGCGTTCGCGATCAGGGCGGGCGCGACGGGCGCCATAGTCGGGCTCCAAGCGCTCGATCCAGCGCGGATGGCGTAGGATGAACTCCAGATCGGCACGCGCGCGAACACGCTTGAGCGGCGCCTGCAGCATGGGCTCGTCCGGGTAGAGCCGCGCCAGCAGTGCTTGGGCGGCATCGAAAGCCGAGGCCCCCTCGGCATGAAAATTCTCGGCTGGATAATAGCCGGACTGCTCGCGCGCGCCGCGCATACGCTCCAGTGGAAAGACGCCGACTACCCCCGCCTCCGCCAGCGCCTCCTGCCACGGCCTAAACAGCGGATTGGTGTCGAGCGTGGTGCGGCAGTGGGCTCGCAGCGCTTTGGGTACGGCCACGGGCAGGCGTTCAGCATAGAGGAGCGGTTTGCTCGGGATGACGAGAAACGACACCCGCCGGTCCGGGCGGGCCAGCGCCCCGTGCACGGTTAGGCTTTGCTCGATCAGGTGGTCGGGACCTGCGCGCGGGCCGTAGAGACAGGCGCTCTCGATCACATGCAGGGGGCCAGTGTCGGCCAGCCGGGCGAGAAACACGAACGCGCCGTTGCGCACCAGCTTGCTCGACGCCGCATCGCCCAGCCAATCATAGCGCACCCGATCGACGATCCGGCTGGAGGCAAACACCCAAGCGGTGCGGTCGCTCAGATAGGCGAGGCTTTGGCTGAGCGCCTGCCAGGGATTGGCCAGGGCCTGTTCGGCCGTGGGCAAGGTGGCGATCTGGCGTCCGTAAAGCGCGCTCAGCACCGCCGGGCGCGCCGTGGCGACGCCATGGACGATGGGCGTGGCCAGAGCCAACGCCAACACAAGAGCAAGCGCGCGCAGCAGCCAGGGGTAGTCGAGTTGGCGCATATCAAAACCGGAAATACAGGAACGGGCTGTAGCTGCCCGAGAGTAGCTTGATCGTGCTGGCGGTGGCCAGCAGGCTGAAGAACGCCAACCCCGCCACGACACGCCAGGGCTTGAGGCGTTCGGGCCAAGGGCCGTAGCGCGGCATCTCGACGATCATATCCATGATGCGCCCGGCATGGGGGGCGGCAAGGAGAGCGGCAAGGGCCATGCTCAGCAGGGCTTCGTTGGTGAGAAAGGCGCGCGGCACCAGTTCGGCGTCGAGGCGAGCTAGGGCGGCGATCAACCCGCCTGCCGCCTCCAGGCTGTCGGCGCGGAAGGGCACCCAGAGGAGGGCTACCGCGACGATCAGGTAGAGATGGGCGAGGGGGTGGGGCAGGCGCTCTAGTATGCGTGCGCCTCCAAGGCGCTCGGCCACCAGTAGCGCGCCGTGTCCTATGCCCCAGACGATGAAGCTCCAGGCCGCGCCGTGCCAGAGCCCGGTCAGCAAGAACACGATCCAAAGGTTGAGGTAGGTGCGCCAGGCCGGACCGCGATTGCCGCCGAGCGAGATATAGAGGTAGTCGCGAAACCAGGTCGAGAGCGAGATATGCCAGCGCCGCCAAAACTCGGTCAGCGAGCGGGCGGTGTAGGGAAAGTCGAAGTTGCGCGGGAAGGTGAAGCCCAGCAAATGGCCAAGCCCGATGGCCATGGCTGAGTAGCCCAGAAAGTCAAAGTAGATCTGCAACGTGTAGGCCGCGATCCCGAGTGCTGCTGTATCGGCGCGCAAGGCCCTCGGATCGGCGCCAAACACCGCATCGGCCATGGGCGCCACCGCGTCGGCCAGCAACACCTTGGAGGCCAGACCCAGCGCGAAGAAGGCATAGGCGTAGTAGAAATGCCGGAGCGTCACCGTGCGGTTGCGCAGCGCCTCCGAGACGCTGGCAAAGCGCACGATGGGACCGGCGATCAACTGGGGAAACATGGCGATATAGGTGCCAAGGCGCAGTGGGGAGGTCTCGGCCTCGGCGTCGCGGCGGTGGACATCGACCAGATAGGAGATCGCCTGGAAGGTGAAAAACGAGATCCCAAGCGGCAGATGGATCGCCGCGGCGGCGCTACTGTCGAGGCCAAGCACGCCGTTGGCCAGAAAGCCGGTGTATTTGAAGCCGCCAAGCAGCCCCAGATTGGCCACGATACCCGTGGTCAGCCAGAGCCTGCGCGCCTTGGTCGCCGCGCGCGCGATCCGCAGGCCCAGTGCCCAGTTGAGCCCGATCGAGGCCAGCATGAGCGCGACAAAGCCACCCTCGCCCACGGCATAAAACGCTAAGCTGGCCACCAGCAGCACGGCATTGGCGGCGCGCGCGCTGGCGAGAAAATAGGCCAGTAGAAAGACCGGCAGGAACAGAAACAGGAAATCGGTACTGGAGAAGACCATCCTGCCGGCCCGTCTCGGCGCTTAGGCCAGCCAGGCGCGGCGCAGATCGGTGGTCACGGTGCCGGGGGGCTGGGCGAGACTGCGCAGCGCCACCGGGCCCGGACTGTGGGCATCGGCCATAAAGCGCGCTAGGCGCCGCCCCTCGGCCTCCAGCGCGTTGATCGGACGGGTCTCGTGGGCGCGTCCACCAGGGTGGGCGACGTGATAAGTGCAGCCGCCACGCGAGCGCCCGCTTTCACGCTCGACGATGTCGAAGACCAGCGGCCCATGCGCTGGGATGGTCGGGTGCAGACACGACGGTGGCTGCCAGGCGCGAAAGCGCACCCCCGCCACCTGGGCGCCGCCCTCGATGGGCGTGAGCGCCACCTCGACACCGTTGACCGCCAACGCACAGCCCGGGGGCAGGGGCGCGCTGAGCCTAACCTGCAAGCGCTCGACGGAGCTGTCGACAAAGCGCGCCACGCCTGCGGCGACGCCTTCTTCGCCGAGCACGTTCCAAGGCTCGATGGCCGAGCGCAACTCGATCTCGACGCCCTCGACCGTGGTTGTGCCAAGCTGGGGAAAGCGGAACTCGATTTGGGCGGCAAACCACGCCGGATCAAAGCCCAGTCCATGGGCGCGGGAGAGATCGGCCAGGACGTCGCGAAAATCCTCTTCCAGGAAGTGGGGTAGCAAATAGCGGTCATGCAGCGCGCGCCCGTGCGGTTTGACGCCAGAGCGGAAGGGCGTCTGCCAAAACCACGTGAGTAGTGCGCGGATCACCAGCGCCTGTGCTGCGGCCATGCGCGCATGCGGCGGCATCTCGAAGCCGCGAAACTCGACCAGGCCGAGGCGCCCTGTCGGCCCGTCGGGCGAATAGAGCTTGTCGATGCAGATCTCGGCGCGGTGGGTGTTGCCCGTGACATCGACCAGCAGGTGGCGAAAGATCCGATCCACCAGCCACGGCGGGGTCTCGACGCCGGGCGGGGGCAGTTGCGCCAGGGCAATCTCCATCTCGTCGAGCATCTCCTGGCGCGCTTCATCGAGGCGCGGTGCCTGCGAGGTCGGCCCGATGAAGAGCCCGGAGAAGAGATAGGAGAGCGAGGGATGGCGCTGCCAATAGGAGATCACCGAGGCCAGGAGATCGGGGCGCCGCAGAAACGGGCTATCGGCGGGCGAGGCCCCACCGGCAACGATGTGGTTGCCCCCGCCCGAGCCGCTGGGCCGCCCGTCGATCTGAAACGACGAGGCGTCGAGACGGCACTGGCGCGCCTCCTCATAGAGCACTTCGGTAATCGCCACTTGCTCGCGCCAAGTGTGGGCGGGGTGGACGTTGACCTCGATCACGCCCGGATCGGGAGTGACTTTGATCACGTTGAGGCGCGCGTCGGGGGGCGGTGGATAGCCCTCGATGTGGACTGGCTGGGACAGGCTGGCGGCGGTCTGCTCGATGGCGCCGATCAGATCGGCGTAGGCATCGACCGAGGGCAGGGGCGGTAAAAACACGCACAGCACACCGCCGCGCGGCTCGATGGTGAGTGCGGTGCGCACCGCGGGCGCGCTGAGGACGCCTCCGGGGGGCACAGCTACTCCGGGCGGCGCGCTTCGGGGCGGGCGTCCTGGCGCCTGGCGCAGGAGACGCGGGCGCGTTGGCAGCGGTGCGGCAGGGGCGAAGGGATCGCGCGGATAGACCTGCGGGCGCGCCGCCTCGTCCAGATAGCCGAGTGCCTCCAGCGGTAGCCGAAAGCCTGCGGGACTGTCGCCGGGCACCAGAAACAGATGCCCGCGCCGGGTGTGCCATTTCTCCGAGGACCAGCGAAACTGCCGCGCGCCGTCTTCGCGCTCATCGCGCGCTTGGGCCAGTTGGAGGGGCAGCACATAGGCGGCTGGGCGCCCGAGGCCGCGATCGAAGACGCGCACAAGGCGGGCGCGCTCCTCCGGGTCGTCGAGCTTTGGATCGCTTGGATCGACATTGGCGGGCAGGTTTTGCTCGCGCAAGAGAAAGGCCGCGGTGTCCTCATAGGCCGGATCGGCGTGACCTGCCTCAACGCCGAGCGCCTCCGCCAGCGCTGTGGTGAAATTGGCCGCCTCGACATAGGTCGCGCCCGCCGGTGCAGCCTCGGGGGCGATCAGCGCCGGATCCTGCCAGAGCGGCGCGCCATCGCCGCGCCAATAGAGCGCAAAGGCCCAGCGCGGCAGTTGCTCGCCAGGATACCACTTGCCCTGGCCGAAGTGCAGCAAGCCCCCCGGCGCAAACCGTTTTTGCAAGCGGCGGATCAGGTCTTCGGCATGGGCGCGTTTGGTGGGGCCGACGGCGTCGATGGTCCATTCGGGCGCATCGCGATCAAGCGCCGAGACGAAGGTCGGCTCGCCGCCCATGGTCAGGCGCATGTCGTGCGCCTGGCCACGCGCATCGATGGTGTCGCCTGCGGCCAGGATGCGCGACCACTGCACATCGGTGACGGGTTTGGTGACGCGCGGGCTCTCTTCGAGACGGCGCACCTCCATGTGGACGTCGAACTCGACCTCGGCCTTCTCCATTACGCCTGCAATCGGTGCGGCGGAGCGCGGCTCGGGCGTGGCGGCGAGCGGGATATGGCCCTCGCCCGCAAACAGCCCCGAGGTCGGGTCGAGCCCGACCCAACCCGCGCCCGGCAGATAGACCTCGGTCCAGGCGTGCAGATCGGTGAAATCGGCGGCGGGGCCGGCGGGACCCTCGACCGGTTTTTCGTCGGCAGTGAGCTGGATCAGATAGCCCGAGACAAACCGCGCCGCATAGCCCAAGTGGCGCAGCATCTGCACCAACAGCCACCCCGAATCGCGGCACGAGCCGCGCCCGCGCGTGAGCGTCTCCTCAGGGGTCTGCACCCCGGGCTCCATGCGCACGATGTACCCGACATTCTCCTGCACATAGCAATTGAGCGCCACCATAAAATCATTGGTGGTGCCGGACTGGGCCGGAGCGCCCAGCATGAACTCCGCCAGACGCGGGGTCATCTCAGGCGCCACCAGATAGGGCGCCAGATCGCGTTTGAGCGC
>JBCDHK010000152.1:0-8626 GCA_038750185.1 Pseudomonadota bacterium | reverse complement strand
GATCGACATTGATGGTGAAGGTCGCGCTCTCGCCAGGATCGATCGGGCCAGGCGCTCCGGTCCTGCCGATGATGGTTGCGTCCACGCCGCCATTGCCGACCTGCGCGTTGAACTCCGCCGCGACCCCCTCGACCGAGCCATCCTCGGCAAGTCGCTCAAGCCCGAGGCTTGCCGCCGATCCCGTGTCGAAGAGATCGAAGGTTTCGCCATCGTGAAAGCCGAACCAAACCGGCGTGAGGAAAGTGCCGCCCTCGCCAAGCGTGTTGGTCACGGTAACGGTGATCGCCTCACCCGCGCCAACCGCATCGCCGCGCAACACATCCGCGCCCGCGCCACCGAGCAGGATATCCGCGCCGTCGCCGCCGGCAATCAGGTTGTCGCCGTCGTCGCCTTCCAGCGTGTCGTTATTGGCAGAGCCCGTGAGGTTCTCGAAGTTTGTGACGGTGTCGACAATCTCGTTGCCCCCCACCACGTAAACGCCCTCGGCCCGGGTAAGGCTCACATCGACACCCACCCCGATATCGGAGAAGTCAGCCGTGTCGATGCCCTCGCCGCCATCGGTGCTATCCGCGCCGCCGCCGCCGCGGATGACGTCGTTGCCAGCGCCACCCTCAATGGTGTCGGCGCCGCCGCCACCGGCCAGCAGATCGTCGCCGCCGTTCCCGGTCAGCACGTTGCTGGCGCCGTCGCCGAAGAGTTGGTCGTCATTGGCCGAGCCGTCGAGGTTCTCAAAGCCCGAGAAGTTCTCGAAGATCGTGGCGCCCGATGCGACCTGGTAAGAGGCACTGCCCGAGCCCAGGCTAGCGATAACTTCGGCACCGATGTTGAAAAAGCTGTTGGTGTCGACACCTTCGCCGCCGTCGAGCGTGTCGGTCGCCCCGCCACCTGCGATGAAATCGTCGCCCGCCCCACCGGAGAGCACGTTTGGCGCCGGGCCCGAGGCCACGATGGCGTCATCGAAACTGGAGCCCTCGACCTCCTCGAAACCAGTGAACTCGGTCACTTCCTGGGCCTGGACGAAGACATCGCCGTCGCCCGTATCATCGGCATCGGTCAGAGCCGCGCCCGTCGTGTCGCCGCCCGCATCCTGCACGATGTCGGTGATCACCGGGCCGTTCGTCCCAGCCGGCGCATTGTGGAGGTGGATCGAACTCACGCCCGCAACCGGCAGCAGCGCGCCCGTTTGAATGCCAGAGACCGACAGCGCGTTGGCATAGGTCACCGAGCCATCCTCAGCCACAGTAATCGTGACCCGGCCCGAACCGGTCGCCATACTGTCGCTGGTCGGCCCCGGCTCCTGGCTGGCATCGAGATCCCCTTCGATCACGATGGTGCGCACGCCACCCTCGGTCGTGTCGGAGACGATGGTATCGAGCTGTCCGCGGATCTCTCCGCCCGGGAAGCTTTGCGTGTGGATGTTGTAGTAGAGGTTGCCCGCCAGCGCCTGGCCGACCAAGGCCGCGGGCGTCTGATCGGTGGTGAGCGAGGCGAACGGGGCGTCCTCGTGGCCAATCGAGAAGCCGAATTCCTCCACCGCGGTGCCCGATCCGTCGGGGTTCACGGTGATCGAGAGGCCCTCTGTGGCCCCCGAGAACGAGAGGCGGTCAACGCCTGCGCCGCCGTCGACGCTCTCGCCCGCGACCGCCCCGTCGAAGCTGTCATCGCCGCCGCCGAGCGCAATATCGCCCGTGATGGTGCCCGCGGCATTGTCGAGGCTGTCGTCGCCCTCGCCGAGCAAGACGTCACCGATCAGCAGGCCCGTGTTGGTCACGTCGAGACCGCCGAGGCTGCCCGAGGCGTCGATGGCGCCGGCGGCTCCGTCGATGATCCCGCTGTTGGTGAGCGTGCCGGTAAAGCCTACGCCCGCTTCGATCAACACACCGGCATTGGAGTCCGACGTGAGGATGCCGCTGTTGTCGATGCTGCCGGTGACACTGGCGCCCTCAACGCCGGCGCCCGTGAAGAAGCGGATGCCGGCGCTGTCTCCGATCTCGGCGCTGTCGGTGTCGCGCCCGGCGATGGTGCCGCTGTTGAGAACCGAGATGTCCTCGGTCGACGGATCGCCCGATGCACCGACCTGAACCGAGACACCTGAGCCTGTGTTTCCAAGACCCGCGTCGATGGTGCCGCTGTTGTCCACGGTTACGCGATCGGCGGTGCCGTCGAGATAGACGGTGCCGTTACGCTGGTCGCCGGTGCCGAGCACCGTGCCGCTGTTCTCAAAAACGATGTCGTCGCCATCGAGGTTCACCGCCCGGCTGCCGGAACTGATCGTGCCCGTGTTCGCGATCTCGAGCGCATGATCGGCATTGCCGACATACACGCCGTTTTGCGCGCCGGAGATCAGACCGCTGTTCTCGATGAGGCCGTCGAAGGCCACGCCGTCTTCGATCACCAGCCCACCGAGAAATCCCGCGGTCGCTTCCGCCGTGATGCTGCCCGTGTTGGTGATGGTGGCCTCCAGAACCGCCTCGGGCTCGCCCGAGCCGTTGAAGAAGCGCACGCCGCTTGAGCCGTTGCCGCCGACGCGACCGCCGTCGAACGCTGCTGTGCCGCGGGCGAGGATGGTGCCGGTGTTCTCAAGGCTGAAGCCGGTAGTGAGCGCGTCCTCGGAGGCGACGCCCACCTGAACCGAGATCCCGTCGCCGATGTTGCCGCGGCCGGCATCGATCAGCCCGTCATTGGTGAGCGCCACATCATCGACATTGCCATCGACATAGACGGTTCCATTCCGCTGGTCGCCGGTCCCTGCGATGACGCCGTCATTGTCGAGCGATCCGCCGTCTTCACCGAAGTTCACCGCGCGGCTGTCCGAACGGATGACGCCCGTGTTGTCGAGCGCGCTGTCCTCGCCCAGCAGGTTCACTCCGTTGACAGCGCCGTCGATCTGGCCGCTGTTGGCGATGCTCGCTTCTGTGGCGGCGCCTGTGGTGACGACGCCTTCCGAGCCACCGCTGATGTCGGAGAGATTGCTCAGCGTGACATCGTCAGCGCTGATCTCGACGCCTATGGCCGGGGCAATGAGGGGGGCGGTGTTGGTGACGGACGCGCCGTCGTCATCGAGCATCTTGCCGATGGCGGGGTTGTTGGAGAGGCTCATATCGTTTGTCCTGTTCATATTGCTCGCTCGGGTGAGCAGACCGCGGATCCCCCGGCACACTCCCACCAACACCGGCGGGCGAGGCGGGACGGGAGGGCCTAACGCCGGCGACGCCTTCCGCGCGTCCCGCACTCCGCGGCCTGCTCAACCGGGAAAATTCGTTTTTAGCGGACGAATTTGAATATAAAAAAATGAAATCCTACTTTTCAGAATAAGTGTTGAACCGTTTTCTGTGGGATCACCACTCACCGTATCGCAATAAATCTATGTTTAACGCTAAATCACAATTCAGTTACTGCCCATAATGAGAGTGTGAGATTTTGGCTCTGATATCTATTATCGCGTAGGAATTGTCACGTCTGCTCCCCTGAAGGGTATCTCTAAAACCAAGGACTGCAATTAAAGGTTGAAGGCAGGGCTATGTCACCTCGTTGGGACAACTACCGCTATTTTTTGTCGATCTCCCGCTCCGGCAGCGTCTCGGCCGCCGCCACGGCCTTGGGCGAGAGCGTGCCGACGGTCTCCCGACGCCTTTCCGAGCTCGAACAGACACTCGGTCGCCAACTCTTCCGCCGCCGCAGCACCGGCGTGGAGTTGACGGAGGACGGACACCGCCTCGTGCAAAATGCCGAACAAGCGGAGAGAGCGCTGCTTGGCGCGCTCTTTGCCGTGGAAGACGATGCCGAGGAGCCATCAGGCCAAGTGCGGCTCACCGCCCCGGTTGCCTTGGGCCGTGCGGTCGTAGCACCGGCTCTGACAACCCTGATGCAGCGCTATCCCCGGCTCGATGTCGAACTGCTCCTTGAGAACAAGAAGCTCCGCGTTCCCAATTATGAAGCCGACATCGCGCTTCGGATGGGGGCGCCGGTGCACGACTCGTTGATCGGTCGCAGGGTTGGCCAGATCTCGTTCGGCCTGTTTGCCCATCAAGACTACATCGCGCAGCATGGCATACCTCAGGCCTTTGAGGGGTTCGGGAGACACACGGTCATCGTGCTGAAGAGCGTGTCGAACCCCTTCCCACAATCGGTCGCACTCGAACAGATGCTCCCCGAGGTGGCGCGCAAGATCACCACCGACGACCTGATGACACAGCTCGATTTCGTTGCGGGTGGTCTTGGCATTGGCGCGCTGCCCCGCTACCTCGCGGCGAGACGCAGCGGACTGATCGAGATCGCGATCAGCGGATATGCCGTCTCGCTCGATCTATGGCTTCTGACCCGCGAAGACGTCCGAAAGCACCGCCGGCTCGCCGTGACACAAGCCCATCTCTTGGAAGCGGTAAAGAGAGAGCTTTCCAGCCGCGCCTGAATGCGCATGTTAAGTGCAATGTTCGCTGAATTGTTCTGGGCCAAAGGCTTTGATTGAACCAGCTGCCGCTAGGCTGAATGGCACGGTCAACTTGCTGTGGGCAGCTCCGCTTTAGGCGATCGCGTTTGGATCTCAGGCGATGCCCTGGGTCAGCTTGGCCCACACCCCTTTGGCGACAGCGCTTCTGTCGCGGCATGGGCTTGCTAAACTTGGGCGGGCACGTGGAAGCAGTTAGCGAGGCGGCCATGGGCCGAGAGAAGAGCTATGATCAAGAATGGGGGCCGGGGCTCAGTCAGGCGGCACGGGTTCGGGCCTTGGCAGGGGCACCGCTGTGCCTGTCGTCGTGACTTGAACCCCTCCATCCCGCGTTCGCGCGGTCGGATCGGTTGATGGCTGTTTTCCGCCTGATTGTTCAGCCCCTTGTGCTGGCGATGCTCAACACCGGGGATCAGCCGCTTGGCTGCGCGCATGTCGCGCCGACGCTGGACCAGGACATCGAGCACGACGCCGTTCCGGTCAACCGCCCGCCAGAGCCAGTGCTTCTCGCCATTGATCGCAGCAACCGCCTTGGCATCGACCCTTTCGAGCCACGAGGCGCAGTCGAGCGCTTGAGCGACGACGTCGCGGGGCGGGCGATCGCGTTTAAGCTCCACCAAAACCAACGTGGCGTCCAGCGCCATGGCAAGGATATCCGCGCTCCATTCCAGCGCGCAGGTGATGGCGGTGTTCGTCTTTCGACGGTCAAGGTTGGCCTGCGTCAGAGCCTCGATGCCAGCAGGCCCCGGTTGCTCTGTAGTGTGTAAGAGCAACTTACGTGCAACGCGCCCGGGGAATAGGATGGGCGCATCGAGCGCACGCGCGCTGCCACGAGCCGCCGACGGCGTCAGCGTTATGGCGTTTTCTGCGCTGCAAAGGATGGCGTGCTTGAGACGCGGGCGTTGAAATTCGAAGGGTGAGAAGGACGGTGGCGTAGGGATGGTCGGAGCGAGGCAGGGGCAATGGCGCAGGTCGTCCTGATCCACGGGCTCGGGCGCTCGACGGGCTCGATGCGCCCGCTCGCCGTGCGGCTTGGAGCGCAGGGCTTTGCGACCACGCGCATCGGGTATGCCTCGCGGCGGCTGTGTTTCGAGGAGGCGCTCGACTGTGTCCTGAGGCAACTTCGCGACATGCCGAGCCGAGGTCCCCTCCACCTCGTCGGTCACTCGCTCGGCGGTGTTCTGGCGCGCCACGCCGCCGAGCGCGCGCCCGATCTGGGGATCGAGCGCATCGTGGGGCTCGGCTCGCCTTATGACGGCTCGCAGGCGGCGGCGCGCGTGGCGCGGCTTCCGGGCGGCAGGGCCTTGTTCGGGCCGGTTCTCGACGAAATCCCAGGCTTTGCCAGCCTTGCGCCGCGACCGGGATGGATGGCCATCGCCGGCGTGCTGGCCCTGCCCTGGCCCGGTCGACTCTTCGGCCTCGAAGGAGAGAACGACGGCCTTGTCGAGCGCCGCTCCGCCCACGGTAGCGCCCCGGTGACGCACACGGTGGCCGCAGCCCACGGCTGGCTGCCGCTCTCGCCTGCAGTTGCACGCCACGTCGTCGAGCATTTGCGCGCAGAGTAGCCCCTCCAGTGGCTCTAGGCCACGCACCGGATGATCCGATGGGCCTCCCACTCCTCCGGCGGCTCCAGCTTGGCGGCGAGGCGCGCGATCACGTCGGCGGGCACGGCGGCCTCGCGCGCAGCGTTTTGCGAAAACAGCCGGTCTGCAGACGGCTCCAGATAGACGATCTCCAGGCGCGCGCCGTAATCACGCAGGAGCCGCAATACCTTGGCGCGCGTCTGGCGGGTGATGTTGGTGGCATTCCAGACGAAATCGCGGCCGGCGCGCAGGTGTTCGCGAGCACGCTCCTGGGCTGCCTGGACGATACGGCCCTGGTTGTCGGTGGCGGCGGTGTCGGCCTCCGCGCGCAGTGCATCGAGGCTCACTACCGGCAAATCGGGGCGGTGGCGCGCAATCCAGGTGTCCTTGCCAGCGCCTGGTAGGCCGGACATCACCGTCACCGTGCAGCGAAGGGCTTCGTGGGCGGCATAGAAGGGATCGCAGTCCTCGCGCTCGAAGAAGGCGACGCGGCTCTCGTCATTGGCAAAGCGAAACGGCGCCGTGAGGCACCCCGCCTCCTCGAAAGTGGCTGCAGCGAGGACTACGTCATCAAGGATCGTGTCCCGGTCGCGGCAGTGGCGCCCCTTGGCATCGGCGCGCGCGTGCAGGCATAGGAGATCGGGCGCACAGCGCCAGGAAGTCTCGATGGCCAGGCGCGCCGGACCGGGCCGCTCGATCAGCCAGAACGGCAGCTGGTGTGCGGCGATCACCCCGCAAAGCGCCTCGCGCCAGGCAAAGGGCGCGCCCGCGTGCCAGAGCAGGCGGCGCGCAATGGCAGCCCCAGCGCGCGAGTGCCCGCGCGACGTGAGACGCCCCTCCTCGGTGCGGGTGCAGGCGGGCTTGCCGATATCGTGCAGCACCGCCGCCCAGAAGAGCCAGCCGCGCGGCGGCTCCGGCAAGGCGCGCCAATCGGGCTCGGCCACGAGCGCCTCGACGACCATGCGCGTGTGGGTGCCCACATCGCCCTCGCCGTGGTGGACGGGGTCTTGCGGGCAGCCATCGAGGGCCGCCAGTTCGGGCCAGAGCCCCCAGATCGAAGGCCAAGCGATCTGCCACTCGGGTGGTCCCGGCACCAGATCGAGCAGGCAAGTGTGATCTGGTCGGTCAGGACGCCGGGTCATCGTAAGCCCCCTCTATCCCCAGCACCGAGGCGAAGATATCGACGCCCGCCATCAAGGCGTTGGCCAAGATGGGGCGGTCGAGCCAGTGGCCCTCCGCCGCAGCGATGGCCTGATGGAAGTCGCCGCGCACGAACTTGAAGCGCTCCGCCACCACGCCGTTTTCCTCGCGCTTGAGGTAGAGACCCTCGGCGAGATCGCTATCCTCGGTCTGGACCGCGACCCTGTCCGCCCGGCTGCGCGACGCCTCGGCCGCCTCCGCAAGCGCTTCGCGCCAGCTGGCCGATTTGTAGAGCGAAGGGCGCACCATCGCCTCCAAGGTGCCGACCGAGGGAAGCGGCCCGATCTGCAGCACCGGCACGGGCATCAGGGGTAGTCCAGCGAGCAGACGGCGGCGCTCGGGCGTGGCCAGGAAGGTGCCGCGCTCACGGTCGAGCACGTCGAATTCGAGGAAGTAGTGCGGCAGCCGGTCGTAAAAGACCGTGTGCTTGGCATAGAGCCACTCGCCATAGACGATGTAGCGCGCCCCCAGCACCGGCCAGAGCGCGGGGGCGTGGGTGGCGGCCCAGGTCTTGAACAGATCGAAGTGGCGCTCCCGGGCGCCGCCGGTCAGGAAATGGCCGCGGCTTTGCAGCAGAAGGCGTCCACTGGCATCGAAGGAGAGGCCGGCGTTGGCGCCGTCGAGTTTTTCTTCGATGACGAGCGGGGTGTCCTTCAACTCGGCAAGCGGCTTGTCGTCCGCGATGTCGCCGATCTGAAGGCGCGAGCCCTGCAGATGCCGCGTGCGCGGGTACTTCACGATGTCCATGTCGGTCTCACGATGCTCGGAGAGGGGGGATCGCGGGACGATCCTCAGGCGCACGAACTCCGTTCGCAGCCGCGCTGCGGGACGGCGTTCAGCACTGTGTGCAAGCGTTACATCGTGCTCTCGGGGCTGGAGGATGCGTGAGGCCCTTTGCCTAGCCCGCGCCAGCCCAGCCTGCAAGCTCGACGATCAAGTGGTCTTGCTCTCCACCGCAGGCGAGGGCTGACGAAAACGCAAGCCCGGCAGGCGATCGGTCACTCCGGTGCGTTAGCGGGCAAGGCATGCGCCATGCCCCAAGCGCGCAGCGCCTCCAGGATCGGGGTCAGCGCTTGGGGAGTGTCGGGAATTCTGTGTGCTGAGTACCGGCCCGGTTGCTCTCTGATTGCTCTCAGCCCCGCATGGGGGGTGAAGCGATCCTTGAGCACACTGGCGAATTGGTTCACTGCTGTCAGCCGCCCTCTCACTGTCCGCGCCGTTTTCTCATGGCCGCGGATTGCGAGATAGATCAGCGTCTCGGCCGCCTGCTCAGACGGGAACGATCCACGTGTCTTGATGGGTTTCCCGACGAGGGCGGTTCAGGCTTTCGACGGCGTTTGTAACCGGTATGGCATCCGTGGTGCCGATGTCCGGCCAAGTTCCTTGGGATTTGGCG
>JBCDHK010000151.1:0-8673 GCA_038750185.1 Pseudomonadota bacterium | reverse complement strand
GTCTTGACGTCGATGCCGCGGGTCGGGTCGGCCAGCAACAGACAGCGCGGCTTGAGCGCCAGCCATTTGGACAGCACCACCTTTTGCTGATTGCCGCCCGAGAGCGAGGCCACGGGCAGATCGAGCCCGCCGTGCTTGAGTTCGAGACTATCGAGGGAGGCGGCATAGAGCGCTGGATCATGAGCGTCGAGATCGGCGCGCCCGAGGGCGGCAAGCTCCAGGTTTTCGCGGATGCTTTGGTCTTGGATCAGGCCTTCGGTCTTGCGGTCTTCGGGGATGAAGGCCAGGGCGATGTCGGGGTGCTTGGCGGCCTTGGGGTTTTTCACGACTACCGGCTGACCGTCCATGGCCACCGCACCGCCCGTGGCGCGGAGCAAGCCGAAGAGGCCCATGAGGAACGCGCCCTGGCCCTGGCCGTCGAGCCCGCCGAGCCCGACGATCTGGCCGCGGCGCACGCTGAGCGCGATGTCGTGGACCTTGCCGTCCCAGGAGAAGCCGTCGACGTTGAGCACAACCTCGGTATCGCGCGGTGCGGGCTTGGGCGGAAACAGCTCCTCGATCTTGCGCCCGACCATCATGTCGATGATTGCGCCGTAGTCATGCGCGCCCTTGGCGAAGGTGGCGACACGCGCGCCGTTGCGAAACACCGAGACGGTGTCGGCCAGCGCCTCGATCTCATGAAAACGGTGCGAGATGAACAGGACCGCCGTGCCGCGGTCGCGCTCCTCGCGGACGAGGGCAAAGACTTTTTCGACCACAGACGCGCTCAGGGCGGAGGTGGCTTCGTCGAGGATCAGGAGGCGCGGGCGCTTGATGATCGCCTTGGCGATCTCGACTTGCTGGCGTGCGGCGAGCGTCAGATCGGCCACGCGGGTGGAGAGGCGGATGTCCTCGCCCCCGATGCGCTCCAACACCGATCGGGCCTCGGGTAGGCGGTCGCGGCGCAAAAAGCCGAGGCCATTGCCGGGGCTGCCGAGCAGGAGATTGTCGCGCACGCTGAGATCGGGCACGAGCGACAGCTCCTGGAAGACGCAGACCAGGCCATGGCGCAGGGCATCGCTCGGGCGGGCAAGGCGCACGTCGCGCCCTTCCACTCGAAGCTGGCCATTGGTGGGCTGCAACACCCCGGCGATCAGCTTCATCAGGGTCGATTTACCGGCGCCGTTCTCGCCGAGGACGGCATGGATCTCACCGGGCCGACAAGCGAAATCCACGCTATCGAGCGCCGTGGTGGCGCCAAAGCGCATGGAGACGCCGTGCATCTCCAGAAAGGGGGCGGGCTCTGCCATGAGGGTGTGCCAGCGCCGCGCGGGCGCCGGCTGCTCCACAGGCGTTCAGGTATTGTCGGGCGACTGGCCGAGCAACTCCTCCGGTGTGAAGGGCGCAAAACAGTCGGCAAACCCGGTGCCCGTGTTGAACGACTTCGGCAGGTCCGGGAAGTAGTTGACGCCCGCCTCCAGGGCCTCCGCCTCGACGCTCGGGATCGGCAGGAAGACTGTCTGGGGCAGCGCATGGCCTTCGAGCAGCGCCACCGCCGCCTCCAACGCGACCGCCGACATCGCAGGCGCTTGGCTGGCCGAGACACCGGGGATGTCAAGCTCGTCCAACAGCATGCGCACGCCGTTCTCGCCGTCGACGCCCATGGGCACGATGGGATGCCCCGCCGCCTGCATGGCGTTGATCGTGCCGGCCGAGCCGTGCTGGGAGACCACGCCGTCAAAGCTGCCATGGGTGGCCAGCGCATCGGCGACGACCTTCTGGCTGGTGCCGGTATCCCAATTGCCGACCACCTCGACGATCTCCAGGCCTTCGACGCCTTCTAGCACGCTCATCATGCCGAGGCGGCGGTCGCGGTCGGTGGCGTTGCCGGGCAGACCGTTGACCATCAGGATCTTCTCAGCCTCGCCGCCGAGCAGTCCCATGACCGTGCGGGCCTTGAGCGCGCCCAGATCCTTCTGGCTCTCGTTGATCTGGACCACCTTGTCGGTGTCGAGCACGTTGTCGAAGGGCACGAGGATGGTGCCCGCGCGCGCGGCGCGGCGGATGACGGGCTCGAAGGCGGTCGGGTTGACGGCGATGAAGGTGATCGCGTCAAAGCCTGCAGCGATAAAATTGTCGATGGCCGCGATCTGGGCGGCGCTGTCGTTGCCGACCGAGACCACGGTGAACTCGGCGATCTTTTCGGCGTTCTCGGGGCGCGCGGCCCAAGCCTTGGCCGACTGGATCGCTTGGATGCGCCAGTCGTTGCCGGCAAAGCCGTTGACGAAGGCCAGGCGGTAGGGGCCGTCCTTGGCCTCGTAGGAGATCGTCGCGGTGCCCGGCGCCGGGGCGAAGCACTCGGGGCGGTGGGTCTCGGCCAGGGCGGTGCTGGCGGCCAAAGTGAGGGCGGTGGTCAAAAGCAGAGTGCGCATGGTGGTCCTCCCGGGACGTATCCAGCCCTCGGAGCGGGGCCGTTTTTCGATTGTTGCGCGCTGGAGCACGGTAGACGTGTGGCGATCCAAGCACTTGTCGGTTGAGTTATGTGTTTACATAAACATGTGTCAAGCGATTTGCTGAGCCAAAAGGATCACGCCATGCCGCGCAGGCGCAGAGCAGCCGAAACGGCGCCCCAGCCGACCATGCACGACGTGGCCGATGCCGCCGGCGTCAGCCAGATGACCGTCTCGCGGGTGATGCGCGCCAAGGGCTATATCTCCAAGGACGTGCGCAAGGCGGTGGTGCGGGCGGCGCGCGAGCTGGGCTATGTCCACAACCGCTTAGCGGGGGGCAATGCCGCCTACGACAACCCGCTGGTGGGGGTGGTCGTGCCCACACTGCAAAATCGGGTGTTCACCGAGGTGCTGGCCGGGATCAACGCCACCTTGGGCGAGAGCGACATCAACCCCGTCTTCGGCGTCTCGGAGTACGCGCTGGAGGCGGAGGAGGACATTGTGTTCGATCTGCTCGCCTGGCGCCCGCGCGGGCTGATCCTCTCGGGACTGGAGCACACCGAGGCGCTGCGCCAGATCGTCAAGCGCACCGGCGTCCGGGTCGCCGAGATCATGGACACCGACGGCACACCGCTCTCGGCCTGTTTCGGGTTTTCGCATCGCAAGGTGGGCCAGGAGATGGCGGCGCATCTGCTCGCGCGTGGCCATCGCCGTTTCGGCTATATCGCCAGCAGCGCCGGCACCGATCTGCGCGCCACCAAGCGTTTCGAGGCCTTCGCCGCCACCGTGCGCGAGGCCGGTGCGCGCATGATCGCCCAACACGTGGCCGAGGAGCCCTCCTCGATGCAGGTCGGGCGGCGCCTCACCGACGCGCTGCTGGCGGGAGGCGAGACGGTCGATGCGATCTACTACGCCAACGACGATCTGGCCGCCGGCGGTTTGATGCACTGCCTGGCCCATGGCATCGCCGTGCCGGACCAGCTTGGCCTTGCAGGCTTCAACGGTTTGGGGTTTCTATCGGCACTGCCCATGCAGATCACCACCACCCAAACCCCGCGCCACGAGATCGGTGCTGCCGCCGCCGCCTGGATCCATGCCGGGGCGGGTGCGGGCACGCCGCCGCCTTGCCGTCACTTCGACTGCGCGCTCATCGCGGGGGCGACGAGTTGAGGCGTCTGTTGGCGTTTGCGGGTCTCGACCGCGTCCTTGGCCGCTCGGCGCGGCCTCAGGGGCCCCAAGCTGCGGCTCCGACAGCCCAGGCCAGCCGAGAGCGCTACGCCCGCGCCCACGACACCCTGGCCGGGCTCAACCGCGATCCCTACCTCCACCTCTCGCAAACCGGGGTCAGGGCGCTCTCAGTGTTCGACGATCTCAAGTACGACCGCGCCGACGCCGACATTCTGTCGCCCGCGATGCGCACCCACGCCATCCTCAAGCTCCAGCGCCTCGGCTTTCGCCAGACGGCGGGGACGGTGCTGGAGCACCGCGGGCTCGACATCCGCTTCCTGATCCCCAAGTTCCACGGCCTCGGCGCCTCGCCCTTCGACATCGCCCGCTACACGCCGACGCGCCCGCAGGACTTCCTGGTGCTCACGCCGACCCAAACCGCCTGCCGCTTCATCGATCACCACCTGCTGCCCGAGGCCGTGGCGCGGATCAGGGAGCTGATCACAACCCAGCCGATCAACCTCTACCGCTTGATGGACTACCTCGAACGCAAACCCGCGCACCAGGAGTTCATGGAGGCCATCGGCCATCTGAAATACGTCCAGCGCATGGCGGTCGAGTCCGAGCCACTCTGCCGGCGCCGCGCGCTTGGCTGACCCAGTTACTTGGTGGCGTACATCCTGTCGCCCGCATCGCCGAGACCGGGGCGGATATAGCCGTGCTCGTCGAGGCGCTCATCGACGGCGGCGGTGAAGATGCGCACGTCCGGGTGTTCGCGGCGCAGCGTCTCGATGCCCTCGGGCGCGGCCAGCAGGCAGAGGAACTTGATCGTGCGCGCGCCGACTTCCTTGAGCCGCGCAATCGCAGCGCAAGCCGAGTTAGCGGTGGCCAGCATGGGATCGACCACGATCACTTGGCGGTCTTCGATGTCGGAGGGCACTTTGAGGTAGTACTCCACCGCCACCAGCGTCTCGGGATCACGGTAGAGCCCGATGTGGCCGACACGCGCCTGGGGCACCAGATCAAGCACCCCGTCGAGCAGGCCATTGCCCGCGCGCAGGATCGAGACCAGCACCAGCTTCTTGCCCTCGATGGTGGGGGCGAGCATGCGCTCCAGCGGCGTGTCGATGGCGATGCGCTCCAGCGGCAGATCGCGCATCACCTCATAGGCGAGCAAATGGGCGATCTCGCGCAAGAGGCGGCGGAAATCGGCGGTGTGGGTCTGTTTGCGCCGCATCTCGGTCAGTTTGTGCTGGACCAGGGGATGATCGACGACGGTCAGATGGGGTTGGGACATGGCGGGCCTCAGAACACGGTACCGGTGGAGCGGATGGTAAGCGGCGGTGGGCCGCCCGGGCGGCGCTGGGCCGCAAGACGGCGCCCGGTGGCCCAGGTGCCGCCCTCCAGCACGGCGGCAAGCGGCAGGTGCTCAGGGGAGAGCCCGAGTTGGGCGCGCACGCGCTCGGCGATCTGATCGAGCAAGATCACGGTCAGCGCGCGCCATTCGATGATCAGCGGGCTGTCGAGGGCGTGGGCTTGGCTGGCCGCTTCAGGGTCGCGAAGCGCCAGCACGCCGGCGTCGAGGAAGAGGCCGCCGTTGCGGTATTCGGCCAGCCCGGTGAGCCCATCGAGGTCGGTGATGGTGAGCCCTGCACGCCCCAAAGGCTCGACCAGCGAGTAGCTGAGCCATTGGCTGAGCTTGTGGAACGGCACGAGGCCCGGCGCCGGGGCGTCCGGATGCGCCCAGCAATCGCCGAGCGCGCGCCCGTCCAATACTGGCGTGCCGGGCCAGATCGGGCCGAGCGCATCGAGGAGCGTCATCAGGATCTCGCGCGCGGGTAGGGCAGGGCCTTTGGCGAGTAGATGATCGGCCAGGTGGCCAAGGCGCGCGGGCGTGCCGAAGATGTCGGGGCGGGCGGCGACAGTACGCCCCAGGCTGGCGATCAGGGCCGCGCGGCCTTCGAGTCCATCGAGTGGGTTGGCGGGGGTGACCTGAAATCCTTTGGCCAGGGCCCGGGGGGTGAAGCCAGCCAGCGCCTCGGCGGTGGTGCCGATCCGTCCGCCCCCGAATGCCCCGGTGCAAAACATCTCCAGTGAGGCCAGCGCCAGCCCTTCGGAGCGGGCATAGGTCTCGCCGTTGGCAGCGCGAAAATGCCAAGCCGCCCCCGCCCCGGCATCGAGCAGCACCGAGACGATGGCCAGTTCGCACTCGATACGCGCGCGCTCCAGGGCGGAGAGGCTGAGCGCTGCGACCTGCTCGGCCCAGCGGTCGCGCCCGCCGAGCACGAAATGGCGCCAGCGTGCATGGGGAGGCACATCGAGGGCGGGGTAGTTGGCGCGGATGGTGGCCACGACCTCCGCCGCGCAAGCATTGAGGCGCTCGGGTTGGAGCGTGAAATGCGCCGAACACCCCGCCGCACAGCGCTCAAAGAGGGCCCTAGCCTGGGCGCGCACGGCCTCGGGGGTGCATAGCCAGTCGGCAGCCCCAGTCTCGGCAGCCCCAGTCTCGGCAGCCCCGGTCGCGGCAGCAGGCGCCTCAGTACTCGCCAAGGCCGCGCCCCTTGGTGTCGCGCAAGTCCTTGGGCTTGGAGACGCTGTCGTCGGTGTAATAGCCCGCAGCCTTCTTGGCATCCATCTCGACCTGGGCGTCGCGCGGGATCAGCTCGTCCGGGATCGGCACGCGCTCGCCCACCTCGATGCCCTGGCTGACCAGCGCGTCGTACTTCATGTCCGACATCGAGACGAAGCGGTCGATGCGCGTGATCCCGAGCCAGTGGAACACATCGGGCATGAGCGACTGAAAGCGCATGTCCTGCACACCCGCCACACACTCGGTCTTGCCGAAGTAGGCGGCGGCGGTGTCGCCCTCGGGGTTACGCTTGCGGGCGTTGTAGACCAGGAACTTGGTCACCTCGCCGAGCGCGCGGCCCTCTTTGCGGTTATAGACGATCAGCCCCGCGCCGCCCTCCTGGGCCTCCTTGACGCATTCCTCGATGCCGTGGGTGAGGTAGGGGCGGCAGGTGCAGATGTCCGAGCCGAAGACATCCGAGCCGTTGCACTCGTCATGCACGCGGCAGGCGACGCGGCGCCCCGGTGTCCAAAGCGCTGCCGGATCGCCAAAGATATAGAGCGTGATCGAGCCGATCGGCGGCAAAAACACTTTTAGGTCCGAGCGCGTCACCAGTTCGGGGAACATGCCGCCGGTGTATTCGAACAACGCACGGCGGAGCGACACCTCGGTCACCTGGAGGCGGCGTGCGAGCCCCGGCAGATACCACACCGGCTCGATGGCGATCTTGGTGACATTGGCGTCGGCGCTGTCGGTGAGCACCTGGCCATCGGGCACCAGACGCCCCGCCGCCAAGGCCTCCTTGAACTCGGGCAACTGGATGCGGGCTTTGGTGATGGCGATGGTCGGCTGGATGGACACCCCCTCGGCGATCTCGCGGGCATAGGCGTCGGCGACGATATGGCCGTAAGGGTCGAGCGAGACGATGCGATCCTCGCCTTGCCACTGGGGAAAGGGGCCGATGTCGGTCGACGGGCGGGTGTGGGTGAGATCGGGCTTGTGCACCGGGCTGAGCGCCCCGCTGGCAATCGAGAGGGCGCGGTAGACGCTGTAGCTGCCCGAGTGGGCGCCGATCACGTTGCGGTTGGCGCGCGAGAGCCCGCCGATCAGCGGCCCGCGCAACTGTGCTGCCGGCGCCCCCCAATGGATCTCGGGCGGCTTGTTACTGCCGCTTGGCGGGTGGGAGGTCAGGACGATGTGGCGGAACTCGGTCATGATAACCCCCGAAACCGTTGCTTAATCGGAGTAAGGACCGGGTTGGAGCGGAGGTCAATGCTCGTGTGGCGTGGCGCCATGCTCAGGAGGGCGCGCGCTCTGCCCAGCCGGCGAAGATCTTCTCCAGGAGCACGACCACATAATAGAGCACGATGCCCATCAGCGCGAGGGCGATCAGGACGGCGAACATCAGCGGATAATCGGCGCTGATCTTGCCTGAATCGAATAGATGCCCCAGCCCGCGCCCATGCGGCTCGACGATCTCCATCAGGTTGGTGCCGATGAACGCCAGCGTCACCGAGACTTTGAGCGCACCGAAAAACTCGGGCAGCGTCTTGGGCAGGGCGATCTTCCAGAAGATCGTGAGGCGCGAGGCGCCCAGTGCCGCCAGGATATCGCGATACTCGGGCTCCAGCGTCGAGAGCCCGATGGAGACCGAGACGGCAATGGGAAAGAAGCTGATCAGAAAGGCGATCAGGATGGTGTTCATGTCGTGCTGGCCGACAAAGAGGAGCGCGATGATCGGCACCACGGTGGCCTTGGGCACGGCGTTAAAGCCCACCAGCAGCGGATAGAGTGCCGCGCGGGCGGTGCGCGAGAGCCCCATGGCAAGGCCGAGCGCGATACCGAAGATCACCGCCAGCACCAGCCCCGCCACCGTGCGCCAGAGCGTGTCCCAGCCGTAATCGAGAAACAGCCAGCGGAACTTCCAGAACGCAGGCCAGAGATCGCTCGGCGAGGCCATTTTGTAGTTGGGCCAGCCGTTGGCCCAGACCAGTAGCTCCCAGAACATCCCGAAGAGGACCAATGCGCCAAGCGGCACCGCGATCTGCTGCCAGGGGCGGCTCATTCGGCGGCCTCACGGGTGGGCTCCGCACGGCCTTGGGCGATGCGGATCTGATGGCGCAGGATATTGAGCGCTGCAGCAGATTCAGGTGTGTAGAGGTGGTCGAGGTCGCGCGGCCCTTTGAGATGGACGTCCATCACATGTTGCGTGCGCGCCGGGCGGCCTGAGAGCACGGTCACGGTATCGGCCAGATAGAGCGCCTCGCGTAGATCGTGGGTGATGAGCACGCCGGTGAAGGGCTCTTCGGCGCGCAGCGCATGCATGGTCTGCCAAAGATCCTCCCGCGTGAAGGCGTCGAGCGCCCCAAAGGGTTCGTCCATGATGAGGACCTCGGGCTTGTGCACGATGGCGCGGCACAGCGAGGCGCGCTGGCGCATGCCGCCCGAAAGCTCTGAGGGGCGCTTGCCTTCAAAGCCTTCGAGACCGACGAGAGAAAGAAGCTCGCG
>JBCDHK010000150.1:0-8720 GCA_038750185.1 Pseudomonadota bacterium | reverse complement strand
GACGCGGTGGGGGCCATGCAGGCGTCCGCCATAACCGCGGCTGAGGACATGGGGGGACAGTCCGGCGGTGCAGAGGCGGGGCAGGAGGGCTGCGACCAGGGGGGTCTTGCCGGTGCCCCCCGCCGTCAGATTGCCGATGCAGATCACCGGCACCGGTGCGCGCCACGCCACGGTGCGGTGCGCGCGCACCCACGACCCAAGACGCCAGAGTTGCGAGGCCGGCCAGAGCAGGCGCACGGGCCAGCTTGGGCGCTCGGGCGGGTCGGACCAGAAGGCGGGCGCGCGCATCAGCGGTCCATCAACGCGAGAAGGCGCTCGGCCAGGGCCGCCAGATCGGGGGTCAGGCGCGCGCGCACGGCCGCGCCGCGGCGGGCCATGGCGCGGGCTTCCGATGTGTCGGCTAGGAGGGCTGAGATCGCCTCGGCGAGGGCTGCCGGGGTGGCGACGGCGCGGGCGGCTTTGGCTTCGGCGAGGGCTGCGTAGACATCGACGAAGTTCTCGACATGCGGGCCATGCACCACGGCCACGCCAAGGGCTGCCGGCTCGAAGGGCGTGTGCCCACCCCGCGCCACCAGCGAGCCGCCGATGAAGGCCGCGCCGGCCAAGCGATACCAGAGCCCCATCTCGCCCAGGGTATCGGCAAGCCAGACTTGGGTGTCCGGCGCAGGCCCCTCGCCGAGACTGCGCCGAGCGGTGCTCAGCCCGCGTTCGGCCAGGAGGGCGGCGACCTCCGCGCCGCGCTCGGGGTGGCGGGGGGCAAGGATCAGGAGGGCATCCGGGTGGGTCTCGGCCACCAGCGCCGCCGCCTCGGCCACCGCCCGTTCCTCACCGTCGTGGGTGGAGGCGGCGAGCCAGACCGGACGGGTGGCGATGGCCTCTTGGGCTGCGCTCAGCGCCTCAGGGGCGCAGGCCGGCACGGCAACGGCGCTCTTTAGGTTGGCGCCCTGGACGACCCGCTCCGGCGGCAGGCCGAGGGACTGCAAGCGGGTGCGGGTGGCACGGTCCTGGGTTTCGATGACGGCGAAACCGGCGAGCAGTGCCCGCGCCATCCCCGGCACCCGCTGCCAGCCCTGCAAGGAGCGCTCCGACAGGCGCGCATTGAGCAGGGCCATCGGGGCCCCGGTGCGTGCGGTCTCGATCAGGGTGCGCGGCCAGATCTCGCTTTCGACGCGCACGGCCAGATCGGGGCGCCAGTGGCCGAGGAAACGCCGCAGCGCGGGGCGGGTGTCGATAGGGGCGAACTGGTGCAGCACGCCCTCGGGCAGCACTTTGGCCAAGCGCTCGGCGGCGGTGAGGGTAGCGGTGGTGACGAGCAGGCTCGCCGGTGACGCGTCGCGCAAGGCGCCGATCAACGGCAGCAGCGATACCGCCTCGCCGACACTGGCACCGTGGAGCCAGATCAGACGGCCTTCGGGGCGCGGGTGCGAGGCATGGCCAAAGCGCTCGCCGAGGCGGGACGGATCCTCCTTGCCGCGCCACGCCCGACGGGCGAGCCAGAGGCGCAGCGCTGGCTCGGCCACACTGGAGAGCGCCAGATAGGCCGCCAGCGCCAGCGAACGATTTTTCGGGCCGCTCATGCCTCCAGCGCAGGTCCTGGTGGGGTGGGCGTGCGCGCGCAAAGGCGATCGGCGCGCTCTGTGGCGGTGGTGATCGCGGCCTCGATGGTGGCGCGGTAGGGGCTGAGGGCGCCCTCAGTGGGCGGGCTGAGTGGTGCGCCCCAGACCAGCGCACCGCGTCCGAACGGCAAAGGCAGCAGAAAACGATCCCAACTGCCAAGGCAGACCGCCCAGCGGCACGAAAACCCGACCGGGATCACCGGGCAGCCGGTGGCCATGGCCAGTGCCGCTACGCCCGGTTGGGCGCGCATGCGCGGGCCGCGTGGGCCGTCAGGAGTGATGCAGACCAGCGCGCGCTGCTCGTTCAGTGCCGCGCGGGCGTCTTGGAAGGCCACGGCACCGCCCTTGTCGCGGCCCTTGCGCCGGTCGGCGGTGGAGCCGCGCACGGCCTCGATGCCAAAGCGCGCCACGATGGCCGCGATCAGGGCGCCGTCGCGGTTGTTGGAGATCACGGCGATGCTGGTCCGCCCGGGCTCTGCCCAAGTGGGCGAGAGAAACAGCCGTCCGTGCCAGACCGCGGCGATGACGCCGTGCTGGCCGGCGAGCACGGCGCGGTGGTGCTCGGCGCCCTCGATCTGCCAGCGCGTGGTGCGGGCGACCAGCCTGATATAGCCCGCCATCAGCCACGCCAGCCGCCCGCGCAAGCCTTGCACGCGGCGCAGACGCCCCAGCCACCCCGCACCGCTGCGCCGTCCTCTCATGAGGGGGATCGCTGTGGCTCAGCGCTCCAACGGCACGGGCTCGGCGCTGGCCTCGCGCTCCTCGTCGCGCAGACGGTGGAGGTGGGCGATGAAGTAGCGCATGTGGGCGTTGTCGACGGTGCGCTGGGCAGCGGCTTTCCAGGCATCGCGGGCGCTGGCGTAATCGGGGAAGATACCGACCACCTCGATGGCGTCGACGTCCTTGAAGGCGGTGCCGGTGGGATCGACCAGTTCGCCGCCGAAGACCAGATGGAGCCGGGTTGCCATATCGCCCTCCGCGGGGATGCACGCTGTCTCTTATTGCGCTGCACCATGGCGCCTGACGGCCACTGCGTCAAGGCTCTGCCGAGCGGCGGGCGAGCACCTGGGTGTGCAGTGCCGGCGGTGCGGCGATCAGCCCCGCGGCCCTCGGCGTTGCGGCGTTGAGGACCAGCGGCTGGCCCTGGCCATCGCTCACGCGCACCCCCGCCTCCGAGGCGATCAGACTGCCGGCGGCGATGTCCCACTCCCAGGCCGGGCGGAAGGTGAAGGTCAGATCGTGGCGCCCCGAGGCCACGAGGCAGAGCCGCCATTCCAGCGCCGGGCGCCAGCCGAGATCGAGTGCCGGGACACCGCCTGGCCAGTGTTCGGGCTGGAGCTGGTTTTTCGAGGCGATGGCCTTGGCCCCGTCGAGGCTCGTGCGCGCGCTGGCCAGGAGGGGCACCTCCCCCAGCGTCGCGCCGCCGCCGAGATGGGCGGCGTAGGTCTCGCCGCGGGCCGGCAGATGGACGCAAGCCGCCACGGCGCGCCCGTGCTCGACCACAGCCAGCGCCACGGCAAAACCCTTTTGGCCGTCGAGAAAGGCGCGGGTGCCGTCGATGGGATCGACCACGAACACGCGCTCGGTCGTGAGACGGGCCGGATCGTCGGTGTCCTCCTCCGAGAGCCAGCCGTAGTCGGGGCGCGCCGTGCGCAGTTGCTCGGCGAGCACGGCATTGACGGCCAGATCGGCCTCGGAGACCGGGCCCTGCCCCGCGTCCTTGTCCCAGGTCTTGAGCGCGCGGCCCTGGTAATCGAGCGCCACCTGCCCCGCCGCCTCGGCTGCCGCGACGAGCAATGCCCGATCACGCGCCGCAGCAGAGGGCGCGGCGCCCGATGTCTCCGCCTCAGGCACCGATGGTCAGCCCCTCGACAAGCAGCGAGGGCACCTTGAGCGCGCGATTGGGGTCGGCGTCGTCGGCCGCAACCAGGGTACGCATCATCTCGGGTAGCGATCCCGCGATGGTGATCTCGTTGACCGGGTGGACGATCTCGCCGCCCTCGACCCAAAAGCCGGACGCCCCGCGCGAATAGCTGCCGGTGGTCGGGTTGATCGAGGCGCCGAGCATGGAGGTGACGATCATCCCCGTGCCCATGGCCGCAATCAGGGCGTCGCGGCTCTCGGCCCCTTGGCTCAGCGCCACGTTGGTGGTGCCGGGGCTCGGCGGGCCACCAGGGCCGCGGCGCGCATTGCCAGTGGTCTTGAGGCCCAACTGGCGCGCGGTGGCCAGATCGAGCACCCAGGATTTCAGCACGCCGTCTTCGACAAGCGCGCGCTTGAGGGCTGCAAAGCCTTCGGCGTCATGGCGGCGGCTGGCAAGGCCGCGCGGGATCAGAGGATCTTCGATCAGGCTGAGGCCGGTGGGCAGCACTTGCGTTTCCATGGCCTCGGCCAGCCAACTGGCGCCGCGCGCCACGGCCGCGCCGTTGATGGCCGAGAGCAGATGGGCGATCAGGCTCGCTGCCACGCGCTCATCATAGAGCACCGGGTAGCGCCCGGGTTTGGGCTTTTTCGGGCCAAGCGCCGCCACAGCACGCTCACCCGCGCGGGTGCCGATCCACTCAGGGGTGGGCAGATCGGCGCGGTGGCGACGGCGCTCATAGGCAAAGCCGCGCTCGCGCCCCAGCCCCTCACCGGCGATGACCGAGAGGCCGAGCCCCGTGGCCGTGCACTCGGTGGTCGAGGTGAGGCCGTTGGTGGCGACCAGCGTCACCCGGTCGTGCGAGAACGAGGCGCTGGCCTGATCGACCTGGCGCACGCCCGTGATCGCCAGCGCCGCCGCCTCGGCCTCCAAGGCCAGGGCCTCCAGGGCTGCGGGATCGAGGGGCTCTGCCGGATCGACCAGATCGAGCGCTGCGGCCTCGGCAGCGATGCCAAGCTGGTCGGGCTCGGCCAAGCCGCAGTAGGGATCTTCGGGCGCCTCGCGGGCAATGGCGACAGCGCGCGCGGCCATCTCGGCGATGGTCGCTGGGCGCGGGTCCGACGAGGAGACACACGCCTGGCGCTGGCCGATCAGGACACGCAAGCCCAGATCGACACCCTCGGCGCGCTCGGCCTCCTCCAGCACGCCCTCAGCCACACCGACGCCCACAGCCGTCGCAGCAACCACCATGGCATCGGCAGCCTCAGCGCCCGCCTGGCGGGCCGCCTCCAGCAACGCCTCGGCAAGGCGCAGTTCGTTCTCAGCACTCATGCGCCACCGACCATCGTCATGAGACCGTAGCCAAGGCATGTCAGCGCAGCGAGCACGATCACGCCCAACGTCAACGCGATACCGGAGGCGCGCAACGCAACGGTCGTCGCCCCTTTGAGGAAATACAGCCCGTGCAGCACACGCCCGACCACCAGCGCCAAGCCCAGCAGATGCAACAGCCAGCCCGGCGCCGCCAAGCCCTCGGCCAGCCCGATCAGGATCAGCGCCAGCGGGATGGTCTCGACGGCATTGCCATGAGCGCGGATCTTGTGGGTCAGCTCCGGAAGGCCGCCGTCGCCGACCAGGACATCCAGGCGGTCGCGGGTCATGCCGACGATGGCGGCAAGTGCTACAACCCAGAGCCCGAGCACCCCGGCATACACGGCGGTGATGTCAAAAGGCATGCGTTCGATCCTATGCTAGTCGGCGATGGCCAACACCTAGCGCCGGGGCGGTGTCCTGCAAAGCCGCACGCCGCGCGGCCACGACACGCCCTCAGGTGCGGGCCGTATCAGGTGCGGGCGTAGACGTCTTCGTAGCGCACGATGTCGTCCTCGCCGAGATAGGCGCCCGATTGCACCTCGATCAGGCGCAGATCGAGTTTGCCGGGGTTCTCCAAGCGATGGACGGCGCCGAGCGGAATGTAGACCGACTGGTTTTCGCTGAGCAGGCGCACGTCGTCGTCGACCGTGACCTTGGCCGTACCCGCAACCACCACCCAGTGCTCGGCGCGGTGGTGGTGCGATTGCAACGAGAGTTGTCCGCCCGGCTTGACCATGATCTGCTTGACCTGGAAGCGCCCACCAAGCGCCAGGCGCTCATACCAACCCCAAGGGCGATAGCAGCGCGGAAACTCGGTGGCCTGCTCGGCGTTTTGGCGCTTGAGCGCGTCGACGGCAGCGCGCACGTCCTGGCCGCGGTCCATATCGGCCACCAGCACGGCATCGCCCGTGGCCACGGCGACGATATTGTCGAGGCCAATGCCAACCAGCGCCACATCGGGGTGATCGGCGCGCAGCAGCGTGTTGTGGCAGTCGATGGCGGTGGCGTTTTGGCCAGCGGCCACGCCTTGCGCATCGGGCGCGCTCTCGGACCAGACCGTCTTCCACGAGCCGAGGTCGTTCCAGCCGCAATCGACCGGCACCACCTGGCCCTGGACGCGCTCCATGATGGCATAATCGATCGAGACGTCGGGGTTCTGGCGGTAGGCCTCTGGATCGGGGCGGAAGAAATCGAGATCGTCGCGCCCGTTCTCCAGCGCGCTGCGGCAGGCGCGCGCAATCTCGGGGGCATGGGCCTCAAAGGCGGCGATGACCGCCTTGGCCGAGAAGAGAAACATCCCCGAATTCCAGAGAAAACGCCCCGAGGCCAGCATCTCCTCGGCGCGGGCCAGATCGGGCTTTTCGACAAAGCGCACGAAGGGCTGGGCCTCGGCGCGGCCGGCCTCGGACACTTCGATGTAGCCGTAGCCGGTCTCGGGGCGGTCGGGGGTGATGCCGAAGGTGACGGGGGCGCCGTCTGCCGCGGCCTCTGCGCCGGCGGCCACGGCTGCGTGGAAGGCGCCCCCGTCGCGGATGACATGATCGGACGGCAGCACCAGGATCAGCGCCTCGGGGGCGAGCGCCGCCACGCTGAGGGCTGCCAGGCACACCGCGGGGGCGGTGTTGCGTCCTTCGGGTTCGAGCAGGATGCGGGTGGCGCTTTGGCCGCTCGCCTGGAGCTGTTCGGCGGCGACGAAGCGGAAATCCTGGTGGGTGAGGAGCACCGGATCGGCGTAGCCTGCGCCGTCGAGCCGCTCGACGGTGCGCTGAAACAGCGAGCCGCCCTCCAGCAGCGGGCTGAACTGCTTGGGGTAGGACTTGCGCGAGACCGGCCAGAGCCGCGTGCCGGAGCCACCGCACAAGATCACGGGATAGAGGGTGTGGGCCATGGGCGCTCCTGCCGAAAGACAGGCCCACCCCTAGCGCGCTGGGCGCGGCGGGTCCAGGGCGGGGAGGCCGGTGGGGCTCAGTGGGTCCAGTTGCCGCGGCGGGTGTGGGCGAAGTTGCCGGCGTAGCCCATGGGGCGGACGTTGGCTTTACGGCTCTTGGGCTCTTCGACGACATACGGGATGCCGTGGCGGCGGGCGTAGTCGATGGCCTGCTCGCGTGCTTCGAACTCCAGGCGGACCTGGCGGCGGGTGTCGCCCGAGCCGGTCCAGCCCATGAGCGGATCGATGCGGCGGCGCTCACCGGGGACGAACTCCAGCACCCAAGCGTGGGTTTTGGCGCGCCCAGAAGTCATGGCGCTTTTGGCGGGCTGGTAGATGCGAGCTTGCATGCGGTGGGATCCGGCTGTGCTGTCCAATGGTACGCCTGATGAATTTGCGTCGCGCACAGGACGATTTCAATGGGGCATGGGAGGAGCGATACCGGAGAGGCGTGCGGATCGTTACAGCCGGGTGGTGATCGGGTGTGTTAACTGCGCCTTCGCAACCAAAATGCCGCAGCGGGCAAGCCGTGCGGCTAAGTTGGTAATAACACAGCTTCTAAAAAACGCGCCGCCGACCCGATGCTGGGAGCGAGGGTGGGGTGGGTGTCACACCGGGCCGACGGCGGTCTGCTGCTTGCAAAACCAATATGGTGAACGAAGCGACTGACGTCAACGTGTATCGCCGTTTGAGTTGTGGAATGAACATGAAGAGTGCAACGGTCGCAGCGTTTTAGCGCACCATCGGCGATTTTTTGCGATTTGCAGCGAAAAATATTCCCGTTATGCGGTTGTCACTTTCGTTTTGCGGTCTGCGCCTGCGTTTTGCAAGACGCGAGGCAACGGTATTGCGAATCGCACCAATGCAGCGATGGCAAGTGGACACCGTGTCAGCCTACCGCTAGCCCAGATTGCAAAACAGGAGTAATAGTGGCCTGTGACCCAGCGCCGGGTCCAGCGCTATGCCCAATCCAGGGCGAGAAGCACTTGCGCCGAAGAGGGATGCCCCATGACCGACACTCTCGTCACCGTGCCCGAACGCCGCCTGAGTGCCGACAAGCTCGAAGGCGGCAAACGCTTGGTCATGCAGACCGAGTATTCTCCAGCAGGCGACCAACCCCGCGCCATCGCCGAGCTATCGGAGGGCGTCCTGGCGGGCGAGCGCGACCAAGTGCTGCTCGGCGCCACGGGCACGGGCAAGACCTTTACCATGGCCAAGGTGATCGAGGCGACGCAGCGCCCCGGCATCGTGCTCGCGCCCAACAAGACGCTGGCGGCGCAGCTCTACGGCGAGTTCAAACAGTTCTTCCCGGACAACGCGGTGGAGTATTTCGTCAGCTACTACGACTACTACCAGCCCGAGGCCTATGTGCCGCGCTCCGACACCTACATCGAGAAGGAAGCCCAGATCAACGAACAGATCGACCGCATGCGCCACTCCGCCACCCGTGCGCTGCTGGAGCGCGACGACGTGGTGATCGTGGCCTCGGTGTCCTGCATCTACGGCATCGGCTCGGTCGAGACCTACGGCGCCATGACCCAGGATCTGCAAGTGGGCCAAAGCTATGACCAGCAGACGGTGATGCGCGAATTGGTCGCCCAGCAGTACAACCGCAACGACGCCGCCTTCCAGCGCGGCGCCTTCCGCGTGCGCGGCGACAGCCTGGAGATCTTCCCCGCCCACCTGGAGGACCGCGCCTGGCGCCTCTCCTTCTTTGGCGACGAGCTGGAGGCGATCCAGGAGTTCGACCCCCTCACCGGCCAACGCACCGCCACCCTGGAGCGCATCCGCCTCTACGCCAACTCCCACTACGTGACGCCGCGCCCGACGCTCAATCAGGCGATCAAGGAGATCCGCACAGAACTCGCCGTCCGCCTCAAGCAATTGGAGGGCGAGGGCAAGCTCTTAGAGGCCCAGCGCCTCGAACAGCGCACCCAGTTCG
>JBCDHK010000149.1:0-8790 GCA_038750185.1 Pseudomonadota bacterium | reverse complement strand
GATCGTACTGCCACGGCCACGGCCTTACCTGCGAGGAGACACTCAGGCGCCGACAGCACGAGGGGTATTGCCCTGACATGACCGCCACGCGCGAACGCCCCACGATCTCGCCCTTTGCCCGCTATATCGCCAACGCCGGCCCCAAGCGCGGCTTTTGGCGCGCTGCGATGGGGTTGGGGCTCATCCTCATCGTTTGGATCGGCTGGACGGCGCTGGTGCTCTGGAGCGCGATGGACGCTGGCATCGGCCTAGAGCGCCCGGGCAGAGGTTTTGACCCTGGCACGCCTCTGGCCCTGGCAGTGGTGTTGGCCACGTTCGGCGGGCTGTGGGGTGGTGTGTGGCTGGCGATGCGGCTTTGCCATGGCGGGGGGCTTGGCAGCGTGCTCGGCCCGCGGGTGCGCAGTATCTGGGCTGGTTTGGCCTTGGGGCTGCTCGCCTACGCACTGTCGGTCGTGCTCGCCATGGCGGTGGGGATCACCCCGACGCGCACAGCGCTCGATCTGAGCAGTTGGGCGGTTTGGCTCCTGCCCACTGCGCTGTTGGTTGCCGTGCAGGCTGGGGGCGAGGAACTGTTGTTTCGCGGCTATCTGTTGCAACGCCTGGCCCGTGGCCTGCGCCATCCGCTGATTTGGGCTGGCGTGCCGGCGCTGTTGTTTGGCCTCTTACACTACGACCCGAGCCTGCCCGGGGTGGCCGGCGTGCTCTATGTCGCGACCACGGCCATGTTCGGTTTGGCGGCGGCGGTGCTGGTTTGGCGCACGGGCGCGCTTTGGGCGGCGATTGGGCTGCACACCGGCATCAACCTCGGTGGGCTGACTGGCATCGGCATCGGTGACTTTCTGGCCGGCATGCAACTCGGCGCCCTGCCCAAGGCCGAGAGCGAACGCCTGCTCGCCCTCGATGCGCTGACCAGCTTGGCGCTTTTGGTGCTGGTCTGCTCGCGCTGGTGCCCAGTGCGTGCGCCTCAGCGTTAACCGATCTCGGCCAGACGCGACTGGGCGGTTTGCAGGCGCGCCTGCTCGGCCTCAGCGGTGGCGAGGCGCTCGCGCTGTTTCTCGACTTCCTCCTCGGGCGCCTTTTCCAGAAAGCGTTCGTTGGCGAGCTTGCCTGAGATCTGGCCGATCTCCTTGTCCAGCTTGGCGAGCGCCTTTTTCAGCCGCGCGGTCTCGGCGCTCACATCGATCACGCCGGCCAGCGGCAGGCTGAGCGCGCTGTCTTCCAAAGCGATGGTCACCGCGCCTTGGGGCGCCTCCGCCGCCTCTTCGATCCCCGAGAGGCGGGCCAGGCGCTCGACCAGCGCACCGGTGCGGGCGAGGCGGGCGCTGACGGCTGGGTCATGGCCAGTGACCACCAGCGGGATCTTGGCGCCGACGGGGACGTTCATCTCGGCGCGCACCGAGCGGATTTCCTCGATCGCGCGGATGGTCCAGCCAAGCTCGAGATCGGCTGCCGGATCAGCCAGCGTGGGCGAGAGCGTCGGCCAATCGGCGTGGATCAGCGGCTTGGCGCGTCCGCCGAAGCGCGCGCCGATCTGGCCCCATAGTTCCTCGGTGACAAAGGGCATGATCGGGTGGAGCAGGACCAGCGCCTGATCGAGCGCCCAGGCCATGGTGGCGCGGGTCTCCTCGCGCGCGGCCTCGTCCTCGCTGGTCAGGAGCGGCTTGGCAAACTCCACATACCAGTCGCAAAACACCCCCCAGACATGGGCGTAGAGCGCATTGGCGGCGTCGTTGAAGCGATAGGCGGTCAGCGCTTCGTCGACGGTGGCTTGCACGCGCGCTGTCTCACCGACGATCCAGCGGTTGACGCTCTCGTTCAGCGAGGCCGGGTCGAAATCGGCGCGCGGGTCGCAGTCGTTCATTTCGGCAAAGCGTGCGGCATTCCAGAGCTTGGTGGCGAAGTTGCGATAGCCCGCCACGCGCGAGATCGACAGCTTGATGTCACGCCCCATGGCGGCCATGGCGGTGAGCGTCATGCGCACGGCATCGGCGCCGTATTCGTCGATCAGCTCCAGCGGGTCGATGACATTGCCGAGCGATTTGGACATCTTCTTGCCGTCGCCATCGCGCACCAGCGCATGGACGTAGACGGTGTGGAAGGGCACTTCGGGACGGCCCTCGGCATCCTTCATGGTGTGCATGCCCGCCATCATCATGCGCGCGACCCAGAAGAAGATGATGTCGAAGCCGGTGACCAGGACGTCCGTCTTGTAATAGCGCTCCAACTCGGGCGTCTCATCGGGCCAGCCGAGGGTGGAGAACGGCCAGAGTGCGGAAGAGAACCACGTGTCGAGGACATCCGCATCGCGCGCCAGGGTGATGTCGAGCTGGGAATGCTCCTCGATCAGTGCACAGCCGATCTCCTCGGCCTCGTCCTCTGCGACGGTGAACTGAAACCCCCAGATCGAGAGCCGTTCGCGGTAGTACTCGGCGGCCTGGGCGCGTGCTTCCTCAAAGCTGGTGGCGCAAAACGCCTTGACCTCGCGGCGCTCGGGCATCTCGACGATGGCCATGAATTCATCGAGGCGGCTGGATTTGTCCGGGATCGCCGGGCCGTACCACACGGGGATCTGATGGCCCCACCAAAGCTGGCGCGAGATACACCAGGGTTGGATGTTCTCTAACCACTGGAAGTAGGTCTTCTCCCAGGTTTTGGGGACGAACTCGGTGCGGCCTTCACGCACTGCCTCCAGCGCCGGGCGGGCCAGGGTGGCGGCGTCGCAAAACCACTGGTCGGTGAGGAACGGCTCGATGGGCGTCTTCGAGCGATCGCCGTGGGGGACTTGGTGGGGGTGCTCGTCGATGCCGTCGAGCCAGCCTTGCTCTTCGGCCAAGGCCACGATGCGTTTGCGCGCGGCGAAGCGGTCGAGACCGTCGATCTCCAGGGCCTCCGGCGTGGGCTCGGCGTCCTTGAGGAAGTCGGCGTTGTCGGCCAGATACATCTCGGCGCGCGGGCTCATGACGTTGATGAGGCCGAGAGCGCAGCGCCGCCCGACCTCGAAGTCGTTGAAGTCATGCGCGGGCGTGATCTTGACCGCGCCTGTCCCGGTCTCGGGATCGGCATACTCGTCGGCCACGATGGCGATGCGCCGCCCGACCAAGGGCAAGACGGCGTGGCGCCCGACCAGCCCCGCATAGCGCGCGTCCTCGGGGTGGACGGCGATGCCGGTGTCGCCCAGCATGGTCTCGGGGCGCGTGGTGGCGACGACGATATAATCGCGCGTCTCAAAGGCGGTCGGGTTGCCCTCCACATCCCAGGCCACCGGTGCCTCGTAGGTGGCGCCGTCGGCCAGAGGATAGCGAAAGCGCCAGAGCCTGCCCTGCACCTCGACCTGCTCGACCTCCAAGTCCGAGATCGCGGTCTCGAAATGCGGATCCCAGTTGACCAGGCGCTTGTCGCGGTAGATCAGGCCCTCCTCAAAGAGCTGGACGAAGACACGCGCGACGGCGCGGCTCAGGCCCTCGTCCATGGTAAAGCGGTTGCGCGACCAATCGCAGGAGACGCCAAGGCGCTTGTCCTGGCCGATGATGGTGCCCTCAGAAGCGGTTTTTTGCGCCCAGCACTCCTCCAGGAAACGCGCGCGCCCCATCTCGCGCCGCCCCTCCTGGCCCTCCTGAGCGAGACGGCGCTCGACGACCATTTGCGTCGCGATCCCGGCATGATCCTGGCCCGGCTGCCAGAGCGTATCAAAGCCGCGCATGCGGTGCCAGCGGATCAGGATGTCTTGCAGGATGTGGTTGAGCGCATGGCCGATGTGGAGCGAACCGGTCACATTGGGCGGGGGCAACACAATGGTAAACGCCTCATCGCGCGAGGCATTGGCGCCGGCCTTAAAGCAGCCCCGGCGCTCCCACTCGGCATAAAGGCGCGGCTCGGCCTCAGCCGCATCGAAGGTCTTTTGCATCGGCTCGCTCCCGCACACTGTGGGCTCTTGTATCGAGCGCTGTGCTTAGCCTGTGCGGGAGGCGAGAGAAAGGGGGCAGGTACCCCCCAGCTTAGCCGGCTTAGCTGCCGCGCTCGTCGAGCATGCGCTTGACCTCGCCCTGGATCAGACGCTGGACGTTACGGCTGATGTTCTGGCCGATGCTGCCGGCGAGTTCTTCGCGGATCAGCTTGCGCATGCGCTCATCCGCCTCGGTCTGGGAGGGGCCTCGGACCGCTTTGCCGGCCTCGCCCGCCAGCTCCTCGCGGATCAGCTTGCGCGTCTGCTCCTCGTTGTCGCTCTCGCTGGAGAGTTCCTCCTTGATCACGGCACGCACGCGCGCCTCGTCGAGACCGGCTTTGACGGGTTCGGGCTTGGGGGCCTTGGCCATCTCTTCGCGGACCAGGGTGCGCATCTGTTCGTCGCTGTCGCTGTCGGTGTCGGCGGCGACGGCGGCGTCGATCTCCTCGCGCACGATGCCGCGGATCATCTCTTCGAGGGCGGCCTCATCGATGACCAGGCTGTCCTCTTCGGCAGCGATCTCAGCGGCGGCACTGGCACCGGGGGCAGGGCCGCGCTCGACGGGCTCGCGTGAGAGCGCGCCCAGCGGCATGTCCTGATTGGGCGGCGAGGCGACTGGCTGGCCAAGGGGCATCGGCGCGGGCGGGGCGCCCTCTGGTGCCGGTCCGTCGCCAACCGGTGCGCCGAGGGGCATGGGGGCTGGTTGGCTGTCTTTAGCAACCGGGGGAACAACGGGGGCGCCCAGCGGCATGGGCGCGGGCGTGCTGGCTTCGCCAACGGGCGCACCCAGCGGCATGGGTGCCGGAGTATCGCCGCCTGCAACGGGCGCGCCAAGGGGCAAGGGAGGCTTACCATCGGTGGCCACAGGAGCGCCCAAAGGCATCGGCGCATCCTTGCCGCCGCCCTCAGTAACGGGCTTGCCCAAGGGCATCGGCGCTGGCTTGGCGCTCTCGTCCGGCTTGTCGCCTGTCTCTACTGGCGTGCCAAGTGGCATGGGCGCTGGTGTGTCGCCCGCCGCCTCGACGGGCTTGCCAAGCGGCATGGGCGCGGCGCTGGCTGGGGTGTCTTCCACGGGGACCGGCGGGATAACGGGCCCATCCGGCGTGGAGGGTGCCGCCTTACCAGCAGTCTCGACCGGCTTTTTCTGAGGGGTATCGGCGGCAGGAGCGCTGTCCTTGCGCTCGTTGCCGATGATCCTGCGGATCGAGGACAACACGTCGTCCATGGATTTGCGATTTTCACCGTCGCTCATGACAAGACCCTGTTATTGCCGCCTGAAGCAAGCCGAGGCGTTTGTCTTATCCTCTAGCGCGCTCGCGCAGGGGTTGCAACGACCCTGTCATACGCACCGCAACATCACGCAAGCTTTACGGGCGATAGGGCAGGGCCCAGACGGTATCATCGGTGTCGTCATAACCGAGCAGACGATCGCGCACGCTGTCGTAGTAGCTCTCGGCCGGTGGCTCGACCCCGGTCTCCAGCCCCAGGTGATCGACAGTCAGCATCCCCATGGCCGAGAGCAACTGATAAGCAGCCACATACTCGTCGCGCTCCGAGGAGATCAGATTGGAGCGCGCGCGCAGCACGTCTTCCTCAGCATCGAGCACATCGAGCGTGGTGCGGGCGCCCACTTTGGCCTCCTCGGTCACGCCCTCAAAAGCCAGTTCGGCAGCGCGTACTTCCAGGCGCCCGGCCTGGATCGAGGCACGCGCGACTTCGAGTTGTGACCACGACACCCCGACACCGCGGATCGCACCGCGAATGGCATCGGTGATCGCGGCCTCGGCACCTTCGACCCCAGCCTGGGCCTGGCGCACGCCGGCGTAGTTGGCGCCGCCCGTATAGAAAGGGATCGTGATATTGAGGGTCAGCGAGCCGGTGCGCGACGACGTGAAGCCGTCATCGACATCGTTGGTCTGCGCCAGCTGGCCTTGCAGCGAGACCTGGGGCAACAGCGTGCCGATGGCCGCGCGCACATCCGAGCCCGAGGCATCGCGCTCGATGCGGGCGGCGCGCAGGTTGGGCTCGTTTTCGCCGGCGATCTGGACGGCCATCTCCAGCGTCTCGGGCAGATCGGGCAGAGGCGGCGGCGGATCGAGATCCTCGGGCGCGCGCCCGACCACATCGGCAAAGGTCTCGCGGCTGATCTGAAGCTGGCCTTGGGTTGCGGCCAGGTTGGAGCGCGAGGCAGCCAGCGAGGCCCGGGCCTGCTCGACATCGGTACGCGTCACCTCGCCGACCTCGAAGCGCTCCTGGGCGGCGCGGAGCTGTTCGGTCAGCACGCGCACGTTGTTCTCGGCCACATCGAGCAGAAACAGATCGCGGCGCACATCCGAGAACGCGGTGATGGCTTCGAGCAGCACCTGCTGTTCGGTGGACACGAGCACGGCCTCCTGCACGGTGATGCGCTTCTCCGCCGCCTCGGTCTGGTTGAACACCTGCCCGCCGGTATAAAGCGGCTGGGTCGCCGTCAGCGCCAGGGTGGTGGGAAACACCACCTCGCCCCCGCTCACCGTAAAGCCCGGCGCGTTGGAGCGCTCGACCCCGAGCGCAATATCGCCTTGCACCGTGGGCCGCCCGCCCGCGCGCGCGATGGCGGCGTTCTCGGAGGCGACACGGATCTGGGCGCGCTGGTTGCGCAGATCGGGGCTGTTGGTCCAGGCCTCGACCATGACATCGGCGAGACTTTCGGCCTGGGGCGCGGCGGGGGGCAGCGCCAGGGCCAGGGCCGCCAGGCCCAAAACGGCAGTGGCGCGCGGGTGCCTGCTTCTCATCTGATGTCCCTCGGTCGTCTTCTGGGTTTCTTGGCCTGTCCGGCGGGTCTGCCGGGTGCCTGCTCGGGGCTTGGGCCCCTGGTTTGTGTTGGGGCATGACGCCCTGGGGTAGGCCGAGCGCACCGGCTGGGCGCGCTGCCTGCAGCATCAGAACTCGAAGGCCGGCGGCGCTTCAAAGCCTGCGATCAGGGGCGCGGTGGCGTCGAAGACGGTGCGATCGGAGATCCCGGAGGCCGTGCGGGTATAGAGCGCACATCTGCCGGCGGCCCCTTGGCGCAGGATGGCGATCAGCCGCCCGTCTTGGCCGAGTTGGTCAAACAGCGTCTCGGGGATGCGCTCGACCGCGCCGCCGAGGAAGATCACGTCATAAGGCCCGTGTGCCGCATCGCCTTCTGTGGGATCGCCACTGGCCACGACCGCATTGTCGACCTCCAGATCGGCCATGGCCTGCTGCGCCTTACGCGCGAGCGCACCATCGGGCTCGACCGCCACCACCGCCTCGGCCAAACGTGCGAGCACCGCCGTCGAATAGCCCGTCGCCGGCGCCAGATCGAGCACCAGATCCTTGGGCGTGACCGCAGCCGCCTCCAGCATCTTGGCAAAGACGCGTGGCTCCAAGAGGGCGCGCCCCGGTGCGACCTCGACCTCGGCTTCGGCATAAGCGATGGCGCGGCGCGATTTGGGCACGAAGCGCTCGCGCGGCGCCCATAGCATGGCCTCGATGATCGAATAGCGCGTCACATCGGCTGGGCGGACCTGACAGTCGACCATCGCTTCGCGTGCCGCTGCAAAATCAAGCATAACCCTCTGCCGTCCGCTTGTCTTTATCGATGGGTCTGCTTGCCACAGAACCCCGAGGCGCGCAACACACCGGGGCTGAGCACGCCCTTGCGGGCTGGGCTGTGTTTCCAGACGGCAACGCCTCGGCTGCGCTCCATACCGCCCCTTTGCCGACATCGTGCTGGCCAAGGCTGGACGGTCGTGGTTAAACGGATGCGTGAGAAGGCGGCATGATGATCGTCTGCCATGGGAGGACCGACCGAAAATGACCACCAGCATCACTCGACGTACCGGGCTTTGCACGGCTTTGGCCTGTGCTTTTGCGCTCGGTATCGCCGCGCCCGCTGCAGCGGAGCCGACGCTCGACAAGATCCACTTCCTGATCCCGGGCGGCGCCGGTGGCGGCTGGGACGGCACGGCGCGCGGCACGGGCGAGGCGCTGACGGGCTCGGGGCTGGTCGGCACCGCGTCCTACGAGAACATGTCGGGCGGCGGCGGCGGCAAGGCCATCGCCTATCTGATCGAGAACGCCGAGAGCAACTACGACACGCTGATGGTCAATTCGACCCCGATCGTGATCCGTTCGCTGACCGGTGTCTTCCCGCAGAGTTTTCGTGATCTGACGCTGGTCTCGGGCGTGATCGGCGATTACGCGGCCCTCGTCGTCAATGCCGACAGCGACATCCAGAGCATGGACGATCTGCTCACTGCCTACCGCGCCGATCCGCGCGGCACGGCTGTGGGCGGCGGCTCGGTGCCAGGCGGCATGGACCATCTCGTGGCAGCGCTGGTCATGGAGGCTGCGGGCGAGGAGCCGACCGCCCTCAAATACATCCCCTACGATGCCGGCGGCAAAGCCATGGCAGCCCTCCTCTCGGGCGAGATCAAAGCGCTCTCCACCGGCTTTTCCGAGGCCGTGGCGCTGGCCGAGGCGGGCGAGGTGCGCATCCTCGGCGTGACCGCACAGGAGCGTGTCGGTGCCTACCCCGATGCCCCGACCATGCAGGAACAGGGCCTCGATACCACCTTCGTCAACTGGCGCGGCTTCTTCGCCGCTCCCGGTCTGCCCCAGGAGCGCCTCGACGCCTATCTGGAAGTGATCGATGCGATGTACGACACTCCCGAATGGGAAGCAGTGCGTGCGCGCAACGGCTGGGTCAACATCCACAACCCGGGCGATGATTTCCGCGCTTTCCTGGAGGCCCAGGAAAAGACCGTCGGCGATCTGATGCGCAAGCTCGGCTTCCTCTGAGCCGCTTGGCCGGGGTTCGCGCCCCGGCTTTTCCATCTCTG
>JBCDHK010000148.1:0-8801 GCA_038750185.1 Pseudomonadota bacterium | reverse complement strand
GGGCGCGCATGACTACGGCGCAATCATCGACATGATGGTCGGGCGCAAGATCGAGGAGCTGTTTCCGCCCAAGCCCGCACCGCGCGATACCGAGGTTGTGCTCAACGTCGACGGCTTCTTCTGGGACGGCAAGGTCCACGACATCGCCCTCACCGTGCGCCGCGGCCAGATCGTCGGGCTCGGCGGGCTCGACGGCCAGGGCCAAGGCGCGTTCCTCATGGGCCTCTTCGGCTTGCTCCGCGCCACGAACGGCACGCTCGCGATGGACGGCCAGCCGGTAGTCGTGAAAAACCCCAAAGCCGCCAAGCACCCCGATATCGCCCTGGCCTTCATCCCCGAAGACCGCAAGACCGAAGGCCTGATCCAAGACCAAAGCATCCGCGAGAACCTGGAGCTTGCCGCCCTCGGGCGCGCCGATCTCGACGCTCATGATCCAGCGCTCTATGCCGCCTCCCTGGATAGTCTCGAACTCAAACACGGCGGGCTCGATCTGCCCGTGGCCTCGCTCTCGGGCGGCAATCAGCAAAAGGTGGTGCTGTCCAAATGGCTGGCGCTCAAGCCGCGCTGTCTGTTGCTGGCCGATCCGACCCGCGGCATCGACGTCAAGACCAAGACCCAGATCTACGCCATGCTGCGCCGCCTAGCCGACCAAGGCACCGCGATCCTCTTGCTCAGCACCGACTACGAGGAACTCGTCCAGCTTTGCGACGAGACGCATATCTTCTTTGGCGGACGCATCGTGCGCTCGCTTAGCGGCGCCGCGCTGACCCCGCAAAACGTCATTGCCGCCACACTTAACCTCACCACGCCGGAGCCTGCCGATGTCTGAGTATCTGCGCAGCAACCGGCGCGAGGTGCTGGCCCTTGTCGTCTTGGCGGTGCTGCTTACGCTCTATCTCACCACCCACCCCCGCGGCGCCTCGACCTATGTGCTGACGATCTGGGCCAACCAGTGCCTGATCCTCGGCCTCGCCGCGGCGGCGCAGTTCTTTGCCGTGGTGGTGCGCGGCATCGATCTCTCGGTCGGCGCGGTGATGGCGCTGACCAATTGCCTGGCCTCTCACCTGCTCGACGGCTCGGTGGCGGGCATTGCACTCGGCATGCTGGCGGTACTGGGCGCGGGGGCGTTGTGCGGGCTCGCCAACGGCTGTCTGATCGTCTTCGGGCGCATCCAGCCCATCGTGGCCACGCTGGCCAGCGCTTCGGTCTTTATCGGCATCGCGCTGTTGCTGCGCCCGACGCCCGGCGGCGCCATCAATTACGACCTCGCGGATGCCATCACGCTAGATGTCTTCGGCGTGCCGACGGCGCTTATCGCCACCGGGCTGATCGTCCTCGCCTTCTGGCTGCCGTTTAGGCGCACCGGGCTTGGCCTCGGGCTCTACGCGCTCGGCTCCTCGGAGAAATCGGCCTTCCAGTCCGGCATCGATACGCGCCTCGTGCGCTTGGCTGCCTTTAGCCTGGCCGGGTTTTTCGGCGGGATAGCGGGGCTCTTCTACAGTTTCGTCACCACCACGGGCGACGCGGGCATCGCCGCGGGCTTCACGCTCAACTCGATCGCCGCGGTGGTGCTGGGTGGGGTGCTGCTCCGCGGCGGCGTCGGCTCGCTGATCGGGGCGCTGGCCGGGGCCTTCATCCTCAAGACCATCGCCTCGTTGATGTTCTTCTCCGGCATTCCCTCGCTCGCCCAGCCGCTGTTCGAAGGCCTGATCCTGGCCGCGGCCATCGCCATCGGCGGCGCCGACGTGCTGCGCGCGCGCAACCGGCTGGACGCCTTCTCGCAATGAGCCGGGCGGTGACCCTCGACAGTCTGCTGCCCTATTTCGGCACGCTGGCGCTGATCTTGGCCGGTAGCCTGTTCTTCCCGGCCATCCTCAGCACCACCTACCTCCTGCAACAACTCCAGATCGCCGCCTTCCTCGGCCTGCTCGCGACCGGCGCCACCGTGGTCATCCTGCTCGGCCATATCGACCTCTCGGTGCCCTGGGTGCTGACGGGGGCTGCGATCCTCTCGACGGCGCTGGTCGGCTCGGGCGATACGGTGCTCGGCGCGCTCGCCATCCCCGCGGCGCTGGCCTTCGGCGCGCTGATCGGGGTGATCAACGGCCTCGGCGTGGCGTTCCTGCGCGTGCCCTCCATGGTCTGGACGCTGGCGGTCAACTCCATGCTGCTCGGCCTGGCCGTGCTCAACACCGGTGGCTTCAACCCCAAGGGCGAGGCCAGTGCGCTGATGATCGGCCTGGCCTCGGGCACGGTGCTCGGCCTGCCGGTGAGTTTTGTCGTCTGGATCGCCGTCACGCTGGCGCTGGCGCTCTTTCTCGCGCGCACGCCTTTTGGGCGCTATCTCCGCGCCATCGGCTACAATGAGAAGGCCACCTATCTCTCGGGCGTCGCCACGCCCTCGGTGGTCTTTGCGGCCTTTGCCATTGCCGGCATGTGCTCGGCGCTCGGCGGTGTGCTGCTGGCGGGCTATGCCAATCAGGCCTACCAGTCGATGGGCGATCCGTTTCTCCTGCCGACCATTGCCGCGGTGGTGATCGGCGGCACCTCGATCCTGGGCGGGCGCGGCGGCCTCTTCGGCACCATCGGCGGCGCGCTGTTTATCACGCTACTGACCTCGATCCTCTCGGTGATGCAGATCGGCGATGCCTGGCGCAACATCGTCTTCGGCCTGATCATCCTGGCCATGCTGCTCTTTCAGAGCCTCAGAAAGGGAGCCCCGGCATGACGCCCGGCTATGTCACCGTCGATCCGCGTTTCGAGGCGTTTATCGATACCGCGCGCGCGCCCGAAGTTATCGCCGAGGGCTGTGTCTGGACCGAAGGCCCGGTCTGGCTCGACGACGGTCTGTTCTTCAACGACATCCCCAATAAACGCATGCTGCGCTGGACGCCCAAGGACGGCCTCAGCGTGGCGCTTGCCAACAGCGAGTTCGCCAACGGCAACACGCTGGACGCCGCGGGCCAGATGATCTCATGCGAACACGGCGGGCGGCGCGTGGTGCGCCGGCGCGATCCTTATGATCTCAGCACCGCAGAGACCATCGCCGAGCGCTACGAGGGAAAACGCCTCAACTCGCCCAACGATGTGGTGGTGCGCTCGGACGGCACGGTCTGGTTCACCGATCCGCCCTATGGCATCAACTCCGACATCGAGGGCTATCCAGCCGAGAGCGAGATCGGCGGCTGTTACGTCTTCTGCGCCCACCCCGATGGCAGCCTAGAGGCCGTGGCCACCGATTTCGACAAACCCAACGGCCTCGCCTTCTCGCCCGATGAGCGCCAGCTCTACGTGGCCGATTCAGGCGCCATCCGCGGCGCGAGCTTTCCCGGGATCGACTACACCCTCCCCCACCACATCCGCGTCTTCGACGTCGAGGGCACGACGCTTTCCAACGGACGCGTCTTCGCCGTGGTCGCGCCGGGGGTGCCGGACGGCTTTCGCATCGACACCGAGGGCTTCGTCTGGACCTCGGCGCTCGACGGCATCCACTGCCTCTCGCCCGAGGGCGCACTGCTCGGCAAGATCGTGCTGCCAAGCCAGACCTCCAACCTCTGCTTTGGCGGGGCGGAGGGCACAACCCTCTTCATCACCTCCTCCGATCGGGTCTACCGGGTCGAGAGTACCCGCCGCGATGCGGCAGCGGCTCTGCGCAAGACCGGATCATAAGGGTGGCGCGGGCCTCTCAAGGCAGGCGCAAGACAAAGCGTTCCCAATGGGCGAGGCCGTAGAGGGTCTCAGTCAGGGTGTTGTCGTCGGCAAGGCCATAGATGCGCTCGCGCACGCTCAAGGTGGCCCGACCGCCGCCGGTGGCGCCTTGGTAAGGGCCAAAGCCCGCCGTGATGACGAAATCACCGACACAGCCCTCGCCAAGCGTGCCCTCACAGCCAAAGCGAGCCTGCAGGCGCGCGCCCGGCTCACGGCCCTCGAAGGCGCAGGTGGCGCTGCCCTCCTCGGCGAGCGACGAGCTGTCGAGGCGCAACTCGAACGCACACACCAACAGGCCGACCTCTTCGGGCGCGGTGTCGGTCTCGCCGTAGAGCGGGCCGCGCACGCGCCCGGTGATGGTGGTCAGGCCTTCGTCATCGGCCACAGCATGGGTGCCAACAGCCACCAGCGGCGCAAAAGCGCCAAAGGCCCGCTCAGAGGCACCGGCCTGAGAGACGGCAAGGGCTGCGAGCAGGGCTGCGGCGGGGGCGAGGCGGCAGGACATGGTCTCTCCTGAGACGGGGCTGGGGTACGCGCCGCGAATCCGGCGCTCGTTGGCGCGAGTGTCCCCCGGCGGCGCTCCGGCTGCAACCACCCCAGCCGCCTCTCGACACGGCCTGCCCCAGAGCCTAGGGTCGCGCCACCAAGCGGGCCGGGCACGGCCTGCGGATGCCGGCGTAGCTCAGTTGGCCAGAGCGGCGATTTTGTAAGTCGAGGGTCGGGGGTTCGAATCCCTCCGCCGGCACGGGTTTTCTGGCGCTATCGCCCTTTGGGCTATTTAAGCGCGGGGGGCTTTCTGGCGCTATCGCCAGTCGGGCTACTTGAGCGGGAGAGGCTTTCTGGCACTACCGCCCGGTGGGCTACTTGAGCGGGAGGCCTTCTGGCGCTACCGCCCGGTGGGCTACTTGAGCGGGAGGCCTTCTGGCGCTATCGCCCGTCGGGCTACTTGAGCGCGGGCTTGCTGTTACTCCCAGGGCTAACCAGGCTCGGCTGGCTGCGCCGCCAGCGTGGCTAAAGCCGGCAGAGACGCGATCAGCCCGTCGCGCAGCGCCGAAGGGCCTTGCCAACGCCTCCACCATCCGGCATCAGCCGGGCGATGCTCGATTACGATGCCATTCGCGAATGCTTCACCCGCTTTGCCGCCCATGACCGAGAACCCAAGGGCGAGCTGGAGCACGTCAACGCCTACACGCTGCTGGTGGCGGTGGCGCTCTCGGCCCAGGCGACCGATAAGGGCGTCAACCGCGCCACTAAAACGCTCTTCCAGATCGCCGACACCCCCCAAAAAATGCTCGCCCTTGGCGAAGCCGGCCTGATCGAACACATCCGCACCATCGGCCTCTATCGCAACAAGGCCAAAAACGTCATCCGCCTCTCCGAGCTTTTGATCGAGCGCCACGGCGGCGAAGTGCCCTCCTCGCGCACAGCCCTCTCGGCGCTGCCAGGCGTCGGGCGCAAGACCGCCAATGTCGTGCTCAACATGTGGTGGAAGTTTCCCGCCCAAGCCGTCGACACCCACATCTTTCGAGTGGGCAATCGCACGGGCATCGCGCCGGGCAAGGACGTGCTGGCCGTCGAGCGTGCCGTCGAGGACAACATCCCCGTCGAGTTTCAACAACACGCCCACCACTGGCTGATCCTGCACGGACGCTACGTCTGCAAGGCGCGCAAGCCGCTCTGCCCCACCTGCCTCATCAACGATCTGTGCGCATGGCCGGAAAAGGATCTCCTGGCCACCGCCCCCGCCGCAAAGGATACCGCATGAGTGAGCAACTGGATGTCGTGGCCATCGGCAACGCCATCGTCGATGTGATCGCCCAAGTCGACGATGCCTTCCTGGCCGCCCACGCCGCCGACAAAGGCGCCATGACGCTGATCGACGCCGAGCGCGCCGTGACGCTCTACAAGGCCATGCCCTCGGGGCGCGAGGTCTCGGGCGGCTCGGCGGCCAATACGGTGGCGGGGCTGGCGGCACTCGGCACCAAGACGGGCTTTGTCGGGCGCGTGCGCGATGACCAGCTGGGCCGCATCTTCGCCCACGACATCCGCGCCGTGGGGGCCGAATACGCCGGCCCCTTCGCCCCCGACGAGGGCGCCGAGGAGACCGCGCGCTGTCTGGTGCTCGTCACCCCCGATGGCGAGCGCACCATGAACACCTATCTCGGCGTCTCCTCGGGGCTTGGCCCCGACGACATCGACGCGGGGATGCTTGCGCGGGCGGCCTGGGTCTATCTGGAGGGCTATCTGTTCGACAGCCCCGCCTCCAAAGAGGCCTACGCCCGCGCCATCGACGCCGTGAAGGCTGCGGGCGGCAAGATCGCGTTCACCGTCTCGGATGCGTTTTGCGTCGCCCGCCACCGGGGCGACATGAAGGCGCTGATTGCCGAGCACGTCGATCTCCTGTTCGCCAACCGCGCCGAGCTTCTCTCGCTCTACGAGACCGAGGATCTGGAGGCGGCCCTCACCGCAGTCGGGCGCGATGTCGCCATGGCCGCAGTTACGCTTTCCGAAGAGGGCGCGGTGGTCGTGGTCGGGGCTGAGCGCCATGCCGTGCCCGCCGATCCGGTCGCGGTGATCGACACCACGGGCGCGGGCGATCTCTTCGCTGCGGGCTTTCTGGCCGGTCTCGTCTCAGGGCGCACACCGGCGGAGTGCGCGCGCATGGGCTGTGTGGCCGCCGCCGAGATCATCTCCCACATCGGCGCGCGCCCCGAGGCCGATCTGAAGGCGCGCATGACCGCTGCGGGGCTGTGAGGCGGCCAACGGCTATCCTGCTCACTCTGCTGGCGATCATCACGTTGCCAGCGCTGGTGCTCTTTGGGCCGTTGGTGTTTGCAATCGCGACCGCCCAGCCATCCTTTGATCGGATCGCGCTGGCGAAAAACGCCCGCGGAGACCGCGCCGCACTCTATGAGATAAACTTCGACGCGACCACGCCCTTCTCCTATCGCCTCTACCTGATCCCTCAAGGGGGCCCACTGCCCGAAAAGACGCGCGACGACCCTGTGCTGCTGTTCACGTACCCGGAGGAGATCTCGCTAAGGTGGCTGTCCGACGACGTGGTCGAAGTCTGCATCCCGGAGGCGCGGATCTACCACGTCTCGCCCACACAGCGGAACATCCGCCTCGTCGTCGGCGATCCTGCGCGCTGCCGGTCGCACGCTGGAGACTGGCCACATGGTGACATCTTGCGCCTGCGAACCACGTTCTAGTGGGCCGCAAGCCAGAGGAATGCCATGCTGCGCGTCGAGACAGTCGAAAAGAGTTTTATCACCCCGCAGGGTCCCCTCAGGGTGCTCGATGGGGTGAGCCTTACGCTGGAGCCTGGCCACAGCTTGGCGCTGATGGGCGAGTCGGGCTCGGGCAAGTCGACGCTCTTGCACATCATTGCCGGGTTGGAGCCCGCCGACACCGGCTCGATCCGCCTTGGTGAGACCGAGATCACCGCGCTTGGCGATGCCGGGCGCGCCGATCTGCGCCGCGCGCGCCTTGGGCTGATTTTCCAGCAGTTCAACTTGATCCCCTCGCTGAGCGTCGCCGACAATCTCGCCTTCCAAGCCCGCCTTGCCGGGCGCCACGACACAGCCTGGACCGCAGAGCTTGCCGAGCGCCTCGGCCTCACGCCACTTCTCGCGCGCTACCCCGAGCAACTCTCGGGCGGCCAGCAACAGCGCGTCGCCATCGGGCGCACCTTAGCAGCCCGCCCCGAGATCGTGCTGGCCGATGAGCCGACGGGCAACCTCGACCAAGCCACCGGCGACGGCGTGTTGGCGCTGGCGTTGGAGCTGATCGCGGCCAGCGGCTGCGCCTTCCTGATGGTCACCCACAGCCCGCGCCTGGCCGAACGCCTCGACCACTCGATCACCCTCGATCAGGGACGGATCGCGGCATGAGGGGCTCGGGGCTGGTCCTGCGCGTCCTGCTCAGCCATTGGCGGCGCAACCCGATCCAGTTTGCAGCCCTCGTGGTGGGGCTCCTCATCGCCACAGCGCTTTGGGCGGGCGTCCAAGCTCTCAATGCCGAGGCCCGTGCCAGTTATGATCGCGCCGCAGCCCTGATCGGCCAGGACACCTTCGACCGGCTGGAGGCCGAGGGTGGCCAGCCGTTCTCGCAAGACACCTGGGTGGCGCTGCGCCGCGCTGGCTGGAAGGTCAGCCCCGTCATCGAGGCGCGCGTGCGCATCGGTGAGGCGTCGTACCGGCTGCTCGGCATCGAGCCGCTCAGCCTGCCCCAAGGCCCGCTCGCCGCCACCCTAGGCACCGGCGCCGACGGCCAGGGCTTCTCCATCGCCGATTTCACCGCGCTACCGGGCCAAGCCTTCGCCGGCCCCACGACCCTAGCCCGCCTCGCCTCCGCCCCGGGCGAGCGCCCCGAGACCGAAGACGGCACCCGCCTGCCCCCTCTGGTCGAGGCCTCGGGTCTGGTGAGCGGCACTATCCTGCTCGACATTGGGCGCGCTCAGGACATCCTCGCCCTGCCCGGCCGCGTCTCCTATTTGCTGATCGACCCCGACGCGCCCGCCCCGGACACACCCTGGGCCGAGATCGCACCGAACCTCACCCTGATCGCCGCCGGGCGCGAGAGCGACATCGAGCGCCTGACCGACAGTTTCCACCTCAATCTCACCGCCTTTGGCTTTCTCGCCTTCGTGGTCGGGCTGTTCATCGTCCATGCCGCCATCGGGCTGGCCTTTGAGCAGCGCCTGGCCATGATCCGCACCATCCGCGCCTGCGGGGTCTCGGCGCGCCAAGTGACGCTGGTGCTGCTCGCCGAACTCACCGGGTTTGCCTTGATCGCCGGGCTGATCGGGCTCGGCCTCGGCTATCTGATCGCGGCTGCGCTTCTGCCCAATGTCGCCGGGTCGCTGCGCGGGCTCTACGGCGCCGATGTCGCGGGGTTTCTCACGCTGCGCCCGACCTGGGTCGCTGCCGGGCTAGGCATGAGCTTACTCGGCGCGCTGGTCGCGGCAGGCCACACTCTAGCGCGGGCTTGGTCAATGCCGGTGCTGGCTTCGGCCAAACGCCAAGCCTGGCGCGGCGCGCAGGCGCGAGCCTTGCGCTGGCAGGGCGCAGGCGCGGGCGCATTGCTACTCG
>JBCDHK010000147.1:0-8808 GCA_038750185.1 Pseudomonadota bacterium | reverse complement strand
GTCCAGTCGGCTCGGCTATGGTCCAGATGGCCGATCCGCGTCGCCTGCCGCATCACTTCTATCATGTCGAGATCGCCATAGGCATAGAACGGATCGCGGGTGTTGTCGGAGGCGAAGGCCACGGGGACGCCGGCGGCGGCCAGCTCATGCACCAGCGTGACGCCACGCAGGCGGGGCGTGCGCCCGGCGTGGCGATCCTGGAGGTAGAGGTTACAAAGCGGCAGCGAAACCACGCTGAGGCCCGCCTCGGCCACGCGCGCGATGGTGCGTGTCGCATCGGTCTCGGCCATGGTGGAGAGCGAACAGCAATGCCCGCAGAGCACCCGGCCTTGGAAGCGATTGCGCATCACCGCAAGTGCGATGCGCTCCAGCGTGTTGGAGGCAGGGTCGAGGGTTTCATCGACGTGGAAATCGACGTCGAGGCCGCGCTCGCTGGCAAGGCGCAGGAAAATGTCGAGGCGCGCGTCGAGGTCGGGCATCGGGTAGGTGACGGCACCTAGGATGCCGCCGTGGCCTGCCACCAGATCGGCGAGGGCGCGGTAGTCCTCGCTCTCGACGTCATCGAGTACGGTGAGGGCTGCGGCTTGGAGCGTAATCCGCCCACGCCATGTCTCGCGTGCCGCAGCGAAAGCAGCCCAGGAGGAGGCCGTGCGGTGGTCGCCGCTGTCGATGTGGGTACGCACGGCCACGCTGCCGTGGGCGTAGGCGCTCTCCAGCATGAAGGCCATGCGGGTGGCGACGTCCTCCTCGGTCCAGCGCGCGGTGCGGTCCTCGGCGACGCTGGTGAGGGCGCCGTTGAAAGTGCCGTCCGGGTTGGCCTTGCGCGCCCAGATCTGGCCCTTGTCGAGGTGGGTGTGGCAGTCGACGAAGCCCGGTAGCGCGATGGCACCGCCCATGGCGCGGCTCGGCCCGCCGGTCGGCTCGGCCACGATGCGCCCGTCCGCGAGGTGGAGATCGCACCGCAGATACGCGCCCTCGCGGCGTCCTTCGAGGCCCTCGGCCACGGCCAGGGGCACCCGGACATCGGCCAGCGTCGCGATGGGCGTCTCGGCGTCCACGCTCAGCGCTCCCGTGTCAGCGCACTCTCGTGCCAGCGGCGCAGGCAGAGGTGGGCAATGAGCGAGGTCGTGGCAAAGATCGCCACGCCGGTCAGCGCGATCAAGGCGAGGGCTGCAAACATGCGTGCGATGTCGAGGCGGTAGGAGGCCTCCAGGATGGTATAGGCGAGCCCCGAGCCGACGCCGCCCGTGCCGGCGACATACTCTGCCACCACCGCGCCGATCAGCGAGAGCCCGCCCGCGATCTTGAGCCCGGCCAGAAAGAACGGCATCGCCGAGGGGATCTGCAACAGCCGCAGCGTCTGCCAGCGTGAGGCGCCGTAGATGCGAAACAAATCGCGCAGGCCATGGTCGGCGGAGTTGAGGCCGAGCGTGGTGTTGGACAGGATCGGGAAAAACGCCACGATCCAGGCGCAGATCAACAACCCTGCCAGTTTGCTGTCGACATAGATAAAGATCAGCGGCGCGATCGAGATGATCGGCGTGACCTGGAGGATGACCGCATAGGGAAACAGCGACATCTCGATCCATTTTGAGAGCGAGAACAATATAGCCAGCCCGACGCCGAGCGCCACCGCCGTGGCCAGCGCCAGCATGGTGATGGTCAGCGTGATCTGGAGCGCAGGGTAAAGGATCGACCAGTCCTCGATCAGCGTCTCGCCGACCAAGCCAGGCCCCGGCAGGATGTAATGCGGGATTTCGTTGGCGCGCACCACCCAGTCCCAGCCGAGGAGCGTGATGCCGACGACGAGCGCCGGCATCACCCAGGCGCCGAGGCGCTCCAGGCGGCGTTGGCGCTGGCGGGCCTGTTCTTCGCGGTCGACGGGAGAGCTGAGCGGCGCGCCGGAGAGGGGGATGTCGCTCATGCGGGAACCTCCATGGCCGCGCGCAGCGCTTCGGAGGCGGCGCGGCAATGCTCGACGTAGTCGTGGGAGGTGCGAAACGCCTGATCGCGGGGATAGGGCGCGTCGTTGGCCAGTTCCGTCACCACGCGGCCCGGGCGTGCGGCCATTACCACGATGCGGTTGGAGAGGAAGACGCTCTCGAACACCGAGTGGGTGACGAAGATCACGGTGCAGCCGAGGCTCTGTTGCAGACGCAATACGTCGTCGTTGAGCTTGAAGCGGGTGATTTCATCGAGGGCGGCGAAGGGCTCGTCCATGAGCAAGAGTTTAGGCTCGGTGACCATGGCGCGCGCGATGGAGACGCGCATCTTCATGCCGCCCGAAAGCGCGCGGGGGTAGGCTTTGGCAAAGCCGTCGAGGCCCACGGCAGCCAGTGCGCCCTCGACGCGCTCTCGCGCTTCGGTCCGGGTCTGGCCACTGAGACGCAGCGGTAGCCAGACATTGTCGAACACGGTCGACCAGGGGGCAAGCGTGGGCTCCTGGAAGACCACGCCGAGATCGGGTTCGCTGCCGCCGCGCCAGGTGATGTGGCCTGAAGTGGGCGGGGCGAGCCCGGCGATTAGGCGTAGCGCCGTGGATTTGCCACAGCCCGAAGGCCCCAGCAGTGAGACGAAATCACCCTCGTGCAGCGCCAGATCGAGCCCATCGAGCGCCGTCACCCCGCCGGCAAAGACTTTTGAGACGCCGCTCAGGCGCAAGAGCGGCGCTGTGGCGGCTACCCCCGTCGCCACCCTCTCGGCGCGCCCGTCGGCCATCACTCGCCGACCAAGGCCGCCTTGATGTCGAGGCCGACGCCCTTGTTGACGAACTCCAGTGTGTAGGCCTCGCGAAAGGGCAGATCGGCGGGCACCACGCCGAGGCCCGACATGCTGGCAAAGATCTCGGCCATGTACTCATCGGTCATGGCGTTGATGCCAAGCTCCAGCGCATCGCCCGAATCCGCGATGCCGTATTGCTTGAGGGCGGCGATGGAGAAGGCGATCTGGCCGTCGGTCATCTGCGGATTGTCGGCCTTGATCAGTGCGTTGGCCGCGGTGTTGTCGCCATAGAGATAGTTGTACCAGCCCTTGGCGGTGCCATCGACAAAGCACTGGACGATCTTGGGATTGGCGGCGACGAAGGGCTTCATCATCTCGATGGTGGTCGAGTAGCCGATGAAGCCGTAATCGGCCAAGAGCCAGACATCGGGCGCCCAGCCGGTGGCCTGTTCGATGGCGTAGGGCTCGGAGGTCACATAGCCCTGCTGGGCCTTGTTCTCGTCGGCCAGGAAGGGCGCGGAGTTATAGGTGTAGACGCCGCGGTTCTCCGGCTTGAAGCCGTAGTTTTGCACTAGGATTTTATACCAGGTCTGGGGCGCGCTGTCGTCGGTCAGGACTTGCAGGTCTTCGCTGGCGATCTCCTCGAAGTTGGCCACGCGCCCCGGATGGGTCATCACCACCTGGGGCTCCTTCTGGAAGTTGGCGGCGACGACGACGATGGGGATGCCCTCGGCCAGCGCATTGAAGGGCTGGGCCATGTTGCCGCCCATGAAGGCGTCGAGCCGGCCCGCCAGCATCAGCGCGCGCCCATTCACCTGCGGGCCCCCCGGCACGATCTCGACGTCGAGGCCGCAGGCGGCGTAGGTGCCATCGGCCACCGATTGGTAATAGCCGCCGTGCTCGGCCTGGGCCAGCCAGTTGGTGCCAAAGCGGAAGGGGGTGTTCTCCTGCGCGGTCGCGGCGCTGGCGAGGAGGCCACAGGCGAGGGCGGCGGGAATGGCGGCGGGGAGGAGGCGCGCTGTCATGGTCTCGATCCCTAATTGGCTGGCCCTGATTGGCTGATTTATCGTGGTTGGGCTCAAGTTTGGCCCGAAGGGTCGCGCCTTGTCGAGGGCAAAAGCCGAAACGCTGGGCAAAGTCTGGCCTGAGCCGCGGTTTCGGCCCTGGACTTGCGCAGCGCTTGGGCGATGGTGGCGCGCCTTGCCTGTCTCTCAGGCATGCCCCAAGGGACCAGGGGCCAAGGCGTCTGGCGTGAGCGCCGCCACTTCGCTGAGGAGTGCCAGAAACGCCGCCGCGTGGCGCGCCAGGATCGCCTCGCCCATCGCCACTGTCGCCGCGCGCGCATCGCCTGCCGCGCCTGCGGGGTGGAGGTCTTGCGCCATCCAGCCGGTGGCCGTCGTCCCGTGCAGGCGAAGTTGGGTGAAGCGCTCCAGGTGGTCGAGCTGGGTGGTGCGGAAATCCGTAGCCTGGGCCATGTCGACCAGATCGGGGGCGATGGCCAGCATCTGTGCGGTCTCGGAAGCGCCGGCGTGGATGCCGTAGGCGGCCTCGCCCTCAGGCAGCAGATCGGTGATGTCCGCCCCCGTGCCCCAGGCGGTGGCGACGGCGTGCAGGCCATGCTCGATGCGCAACTGGCGCACCACCACCCCCATGGGCGCGACATTGCCGCCATGCGAGGTGACGATGACCAGCTTTTTCACGCCCGCGCGCGCGACCGAGGCGCCGATCTCCAGCCAGACCTTGATCGCCGTCTCCCAACCCAGGGTGAGCGTGCCCGGATAGTCGAGATGCTCATCGGATTTGCAGACCTGTTGCACCGGCAAGAAGGTGGCGGGCAGGACCTCGGGCAAACCGGCCACCACCCGCGCCACCAGCGCCTCGGCGATCAGCGCGTCGACACCCACGGGCAGATGCGGTCCGTGCTGCTCGATGGCGGCGATGGGCAGGACGGCGATCCAGTCGCGCGTCTCGCCAAAGGCCGGGCTCGCCATGGCGCGCCAATAGGGAGCAGGGGTCACGGCGCTTTGGCGGCCAGGCACTCGACCTCGACCACGAACTCGGGGCGGGCAAAGCCCGAGACGATCATCAGCGTCGAGGCGGGCGGCGGCTCGACCCCGGCAAAGAACGTATTGCGTGCGGCCATATAGCCCGCCAGATGCGCGCGCGCGGTGACATAGGCGTTGAGGCGGATGATGTCGGTACGGGCCATGCCAGCCTCAAGAAGGATCGCCTCCAGATTGGCGAGCGCCAGGGCGGTCTGCGCCTCGGCACCTTCGGGAATGGCGCCCTCGGCCGTGATGCCAAGCTGGCCCGAACAAGCCACCAGACGCGCCCCCGGTGCCACCTCGATCCCTGGCGCATAGGCCGAGAACGGCGGATGGATGCCCTCGGGGGCGAGCGCGCGACGCACGCTCATGCCAGGGCCCCGATGCGGCGTCCGACGCGCTCCAGAAAGCTGCGCCGGGTGGTGTCGGAGGCGCTGTCCATGTTGTGGAGCGCCAGCCAGAAGGTGGTGCAACCCTTGGCGCAGATCGCCTTGATGCCGCGGGTCAGGATGCGCCGCCCCGGGGCGCCCATGTAGAACGTCCAAAACCACCACGGACAGCCGAGCGTGGTGACCACGCCCACCAGCCGGATGCCCGTGAGACCCGGGCGGATCGGTGCGCCGTCCTGGGGCAGATGGAAGGCAACGCCCGGCACCAGCACCCGATCGAGCCAGCCCTTGAGCATGGCCGGCTGGCCGTACCACCAAGTCGGATAGACGAAGATCAGCCCCTCAGCGCGTTGCAGCCGCGCGATGTGGGCGGCCACCGGCGCTTGGTTTTGTCCGGTGTCGAAGTGCACGCGGCGCTCGTCGCGCCCCATCGCCGGCTCAAAGCCCTCGGCATAGAGATCGAGCACGTCGGTCTGGTGCCCGGCCTTGGTGGCCGCCTCGACCACGCGCGCGAGCACGGCGGCGTTAAAGCTGTCGGGATCGGGATGGCAGTAGACGACGAGCAGACGCATCGGAGGCCCTCAAGCATGGATTAGCGCCACCATGGCTTGCAAGGCGCCCGCACGGCAAGGCGCAAACCGCGGGATAGACCCTACTCAAGCACGGAGAATTTTACCCAGAGGCTGCCGAAATTGTCGTGGTAGCCGTTGTCGTTCATGGTGAAGGTGATCGGACCGCCCGCGCCGAACGACCCCGCAGTGAAGACTGTTCCTATCGCGGGCATCACCGATGGCTTGGAGCCGACCCTGACGAGCAGCTTGTTTTCATCGGCGCCGGGCAACGGATAGCCAGCTGGCGCCACGTAGACGTCCACCGTCGGCCCCTCGACGCTGTGCAGGGTATCGACGTGGACATTGCCGGTCCAGCGACCGATCACATCGTCGATGCGCAGTCGTTGGTTGGGTCCTAAAGATTGGCCGGTGCTTTGCCACCCTGCTGTAGCTTTCACTTCGACATAACCGCTGCAGCCATCGGCACCAAAGCTCATGGGCCCGCCGCAAAGCGCGGCGCAACTGCTTGGCGAGGACGCGCAGGTCCGCACGCGAGGCTCGACGTTGAGCACAGTATACGGCAGCCCTCTGGCGTTTGCCTGCATTCCTCCCCAGGATTGCTTGGCACACGAGCATGAGCCAGCGAGAGCGCCCGAGGGGACGGCCAAACACAGGCAGATCGAAAAAAATAGGGTAAGGGATCGCATCACATTCTCCTCAAGAAGCACACAGGCAGTATGAGGATTTAAGATACATTAATAATATAGCATTGTGAACAAACGCATCGAAATCTCAGTCGCCGATGGCCCAGCGATGCGGTGCCTCCTGGGGAGGCGCCGCGGATCTCGCTACTATTCGAGCGCGCTTAGTCGAGCACAGTGGGCCAGTTGCCGTTGGCCGAGGCGATGTGGCCTGGGATGTCGGCTTCCCACTTGGCTTGGACGCTGGCGTTGTAGTTCAGGTAGAGCTTGCCCTCGACGATCGACCAGGCGTTGGGATCGGTCGAGGCGGTGTAGCCTTGGGAGGCCGCCCAAGCGCAATAGCCGCCATACTGGGGGGCATAGCGCGCGGGCTCGGCGATGAAGGCGTCGCGGTTTTCGGCGCTGGCGAAGTACCAGGTGGCGCCGTTCCATTCGTGGGAGAAGTCGGACGAGCCTTCGACTGGGCGGCCTTCGGTGAAATAGGCAACCGGGTCGGTGCCGTCGATGGCGGTGCCAAAGAACGATTGATAGACCGGCTCCTTGGCGGCAGCGGGCGTGGCCAAGAGCGGTGCCAGCGCGACGGCGAAGAGCGCGAACACAGTGAGGACGAAGCGGCGCATGGGGGTCTCCAGTGTGGATGAGCGTGCGTTTCTTTGTGCGCCTCATATCGTGCGCGGTGAGCAACTTGCCCATGCCCGGACTTGGCCATCAACGCCAATGTGATGCCAAGCTCTACTGCCTGCCGCCTACCCATCACCCCCCGTGCCCAACCCCCCTGAGACGGGGGTTGGGCGCGCGTCAAGTGGTGGGTGGTCATTGCAGGCGGTTAGGGCTTGGGCGTGCCCGCCAAGGGCTGGACACCGCGTTCGACAGCACTGCGCGAAAACGTTGGTTCACACGCAATGCTGCAGGGGGGTATGTCGTGCCTCCCGGGCCTGCCGGTGTTTCCACCCTCCTGGAAATCGCTTTAGGCGAAGACCAGGAAGCCGCCGGCTAGCTCCTCGGCAAAGGCGGTCTGTGCTTCGGCGGATTGCGCAAAAGCCGCCACCACATCGCCTTGGGTGATCGCGTCGTTCTCAAGCTGGCCCTGCCAGAACGCCAGACCGCCCTCATCGGCCTCACGCCCAAGCGCCGCCTGGTAGAGCACGCCGAGAAAGGCGGCATCGTCGTCGGTGTCGCCAGCGCTGCCGGCGAATTCGAGCGAGTCGAGAAACAGATCGCCCAGCTGGCCAAAGCCAAGCCCCGCCTCCACCGTGTTGGCCCAGAAACTGAGGCCACCCACATCGCCCTCGCGCCCGAGCACGATCTGGTAGATCAGCCCAACCACACCGACATCAGCCTCCCCGCTCACGCTCAAGGCGGCATCGTCAAAGGTCACGCTCTCGACGGCGCTGATCTCGATCTCATCGCCGTCGCCCTCGACAAAGCGAAAGCCGTCTGCGCTGCGGACCACGCTGAGTGCGGCGAAATCGGCCCCGACCGTGACGCTGTCGTCGCCGCCTGCGCCGTCCACGAGCAGCAGACCATCAAGCGTGGCGATCTCAAAGCTGTCGGCCGTGGCCTCGCCCTGTTGGACCTCGACCTCCTGGATCAAGATGGTGGCGATGCCAGCACCGGGCAGGGTGAAATCGGCGATGGTGGCGTCGATGGCCTCGCCAAAGGCATTGGTGCCGCCGAGGATGATCTGGTCGCCCTCGCCGGTTGGGTTGGCGGGGGAGCCGTTAAAGCCCGGATGGAGCGCGATCACCCCGCCCTCGTCGATGCCGGTGTCGGGGCCGGTTTGGTTGATGAAGGCGGCGTCGAGTTCGGTATTGACCTCGGTGCCGGCGTCGAGCACGTCGCTGCCGGCAAACACCACTGTCTGGGGGCCGAGGAAATTGCCCGCCTCATCGAAGAGCGCCACGGCATCGTCGGTGCCCACGAACGCGTCGTTGGAGGGCAACACCATGGCGGCGAGGCTGAGCAGCGGCGTCAGGGTCGGATCGGTGACGTCGATGTTGGCGAAGGTGGTCTCGGCGGTGGCGATGGGGCCTGCGGCGCCGGTGATCACGCCGCCTTGGCCTTCCGGGTCGGCGCCTAGGAGATCGTCGACGATGGCGCTGAACGTGCCGTCCTCGGCAATCGCTTCAAGGCCGGGCGCGGTCGTCCCGCCCACATCGAACAGATCGAAGCCGCCATCGTGCAGGCCGAACCAGAACGGGGTGAGGAAGGTGCCGCCGGTGGGGCTGTCGTTGGTGACGGTAATGCGTAGCGTGGTCATGGGTGTCTCCTATCGTACGCGATGGCGCTGCGGGGGAGTGAACGCCTTCACGCGTGAAGAGACACAGTTGGTTCTAGGTTGTCCGTACACATTACATCGCGCGCGCGTGAGTTTGCGCGAGGATTTCTTGTGTTTCTATTC
>JBCDHK010000146.1:0-8814 GCA_038750185.1 Pseudomonadota bacterium | reverse complement strand
GCGCGCATGTTGGAGCGGTAGATTGTCCGCAGCCGGCGCGGCGATCCCAGCGTGACCAGGCGCTCTTCGCCGGTCTCTGGATCGACCATGCGCTGCTTGCCCCACCAGCCGAACGCGCGTAGACGGGGCTCCAGATCGCGCTTGAACCGATCCAGCGTGCGGCCTTCGTCCAACGCCTTCTGCACCTCTTCGCGGATCGCGCCGAGCACCTCGACGCTGGCAGCCTTGGCCACGGTGAAGGCGACGGCGTGCTCTTCGGGCTCGACATCCTCGAAGGAAAACGACACCCGGTTGCCCTTGTCGGCCAGGTATCGGCGCACCCGCTCGGGAGGGCGGGTCTGGAAGCTGTAGTTCTCGTCAGCCATGGCGCCTGAGCTTCAGATTGAATGGAACCACATCGCCGGCTTTCAGAGCTTGGCCGTATGCGATCCAGTCCCGTTGTGCCGGATACCAGCCCGCCTGCGCGAGCCCGCGGATGGTGTGCTTGATGGTTGGCATACCCACGCTCCCATCAGCCTGAATGCGAGCAAGGCCGACGTATTCCTTGTCCTTGACCGGATCGAACCAGCGATGCGTCACCACAGCGACCCCGACAACGCGCTCTGGATCACGGCTATCATCGTAGACGAACAAATATCGCCTGGATTTGGCGCACACTTCCACCTGATCGCCGGGCTTCACATCGGCAAAGCGGGCTTTGCTGGCCATCACGCGATATCGCCCTCGACACGGGCCATGAACATCGCTTGCACGATGCCTTCCACCAACGTGGTCAGCTCCGGATTGGCGCCGAGCTCCGGCAGACGTTCCAGGATTTCCTCGAACGTCTCGGCCTCTGCCACCATCGCTAGGATCGGCTCAATCAAGGGCGCCAGCTCGGGCTCGAACTCAAGCGCGGCTCGGGCTTCGATGTCTTCCAGCGGCGCATAGACGTCGCGGCGCTCTTCACGAGCGAGCGCCAGGCCGGGCTGCTGGCGGTTGAGCGCGACCGCGGGCGCCGGCGCTGGCACACCGCCGACGATTTCCTCGGGCGGATCGTCCGGATCAGGCGCAGCCATCCCCAGCTTGGCCCGGATTTCCGCCGCCCGGAACCGCACGCCAATCGACGCCGCCTTGACGACTGCATCCATCAGCGCGGCGACGTCTTCCGGATCGGTAACAGGCAGCTCAAGGCGTGGATAAGACGACTGAGGGCCGAAGTTCAGATCGACGAAGGGCTGCACCAGATCGCGGTTGAGCGTTGCCGTCAGCTGGCGCGCGTCCGACACCAGAATGTCATGGCGCACCTGGTCATGCACTTCGGCCTGGGCGCGCGACGAACCGCTATCGGCGGTCATGGTCTGGCCAAGCACCGCCTTCGATACCTGTTCGTCAATCCAGCGCGCGAGGTTTTCGAACAGCGCGCCGCCTTCCGCTCTCGACACGACTTCGGCGAACTCAACGTTCATGTGCTCAGGGACCACCGCCGCCCCATCGGTGCCGATCGAGCCGACCATGCGCAGCAACGCCCGGATGTCGCCTTCGGTGGCTTCAGGGCCATAGCGCCCGATCCGGATCGGCAGGCCGTAGAGCTCGGCGAAGGCAACCCAATCCTTGAGCGCATAAGCCTTGCAAAGCCAGCTGAAGGCCACCAGCCGCGCCAGGCCACCGCGGATCGCCAGGCCCGACTTGTTGCGCGGGCAATGCGTGATCCAGTGGTAAGGCTCCAGCGCTTCGCCTTCGGCCGGTTTGGCATCGGTCAAGAGCAACAGCTCGCGCCCGGTGTTGCGGTCCCATTTGAACCAACGCGGATCAGCCCAGGCGAAGTGCGCCGGTTGCCACTCAGACGCACTGCGCTGCCAGTGGATTTCCACCGCAGCCCAGCCCTTGGCCACCGCATCCATCAGGTCTTCGATCAGCCCCGGCAGACCGTCGTGCTCGGCGATGGCGGCGCGCACAGCATCGGCGATGCGCTCGGCCTGAGCGTCGTTGCCGCCGGCATGGACGATCGGCGCGATCCCGGAGACGGCGCGCTTACGCGTGCCCAGCACCGAGGCGTAGTGCGGGTCGCGCTCTTCCATTTCTTCGGCCAGGATCACGTACTGGCGCGCATCGCCTTCACCGGACTGGCGCAATATCCCCGCCAGGCGCGCCGGATCGAGCCCGAGCGCCACGCTTTCCCCCCAGGGCTGGCGGATCGACGCGATGGAAGGGCGGGCCTGTTGTTCGGTGAGGCTCTGCCGGCGCACCGGGCGCCCGAAACTGTCAAGCAACGTCGGTGTTCTGGCCATCACAGCACCCCTTTGCGCGCGCCGAACCCGCCGGCCCCGAACTGGCGATCGTCGTCGATGTCTTGTTGTGCGCCGGCTCTGCGCACCGGCAGGTAGACCAGGGGCTGGTAGTCGCTCTCAGCCGCCCCGGTGGCCAGCGCCATCGCCCAGAACCGGTCGGCATGGCCATTGGCGTCGCTGTCGGCCACCAGCCGCGGCGCCCCCGTCGCCCCGGGCACCGCCTTGACCGCGTGCAGATCGGCGCGCAGCGCTTGATCGCCAGCCGTGATGCGCAGCCGGCGGCTTTCAAAGCGCTGCTTCAGCACGGTGGCCAGATCCAGCTTGCGCGGCCCGGTGAACAGCACGCCTTCGACCCGGCTTGCGCCGTGGCGGCGCTGTGCATCTTCCACCGGCTTTTCGCCCATACCGGTCTGATCCATGGCGCAGCGCACCACGCGGTAGCGATCAAACACCCGCGCCAGCTCGGCGTCCTGCTCGGCAAAGCTGAGCCGGCGCCTGGCGAAGATTTCCCGCGCCCAGAGCACGTCGCCGACGTGCTCCAGCACCACGATGACGAACAGATCGTTGCGCCGCGCGATGTCGACGCCCACAAAGCAAGGCCCGCCCTGGTAGCTGTTATGGCCGAGCCCAGCCCCTTGATCCTCGCAGGCCGCGATCAGATCGTAGGACAGCCAGCTGCTGGCCTCGTCCAGGAACTGCAACTCGTATTCCTGCGCCCAGGCATCCGGATCGGCCATGCCGGCGCGCAGCTCCTCGATGTCGCGGTCCAGGCCATCGGCCACCGCCTGGTAGATGTCCACGATGTGGCGCGACCAGGTGCCATCGCTGCCGCTGATCAGATCGTAGAACCGGTTGGACTTGCCGTTCGGCGTGCTGATCACGCGCAGCTTCAGCCCAGCCTTGGAAATCACTGGAAACAGCGCCGACCAGATCGCGCGGCTGTCGCGGTGGAACGCAAATTCGTCCAGCAGCACATTGGCCGAAAACCCGCGCGCGGTGTCCGGATTGGCCGGCAGCGCCGTGATGCGCGAGCCGCCGGGGAAGGTGACTTCCAGGCGCTTGTATTCGGCGTCGAGGGTGCCGTCGGTCGCGTCTTGGATGGCGCCGATGTCCACGCCCTCGGCCCCCGCGGCTGAGCCGTAAAGCGCGAAGAACGCCCGCGTCATGGTGGTGATGCCTTCGCGGATCGCCTCTGCCGCCTGGCGCTCACCGCGCGACAGGATCACCCAGCGCGCGCGGCGGCGCTGCATCTCGGCCTGGATGCAATCGTCGACGATTTCGGCGCAGCTGGTGAAGGTCTTGCCGGCCTGGCGCGAGAACATGCCGATCTTGAAGCGGCTGGCATCCTGAAGCCAGCGCCACTGGTAGGGCAGAAACTGAATGATCGGCGCGCTCACACGAACCCCATGGCTTCGCGGGCGCGCTGTGCGGCGGCGGCGTCGATCTTGCCCTCGGACGTGGCGAGGTCCAGCGCCTGGCTGGCCTTGGCGAGTGCAGCCTTCTTGGCGCGCTCTTGGGTGTCGTGATCGGCTTTGCGCGCCACGGCCAGGCGCTGGATGGTCTCGGCGGCTGCGCGCAGATCGCCGATCGACGGAGTTTCGCCCGACATCGCGGTATCGATCAGCACATCGTTCAGCACCGCCTTGATAGTCTCGCCCAACATCAGGCCGATGTCGCCTTCGGGCATATCGTCGAGGCGTTCGGCCAGCGCGTTGGCCGTCTCGCGCGCTTCGCGCAGTCGGCGTGCCTGCGCGGAAAATCGCAGCGCGTGGCGGTTGAAGGCCGAACGGCTGATCGGCCCGACCGGTGGATCAAGCCGCGCCAGGCTGGCATTCAGCCAGGCGAGGATTTCCAGCTGGGTCTGGTCGCGCTCGGCCAGGGACGCCATGGCTTGCTGCACCAGGCCGTCGGCATGTTCCGGCAAAGTGTCGATCGACGACAGCCGGCCCCGGCCCTTGCGGCTGGCCATGTCAGTCTCTCGGTGGGCGCGCCACGCCCACCAGAGGAGCGCCGCGGCGCTCCAGATGGTCTTCGCCGCGCCGGGTGAGTTCCGCCACCATGATCACGCCGCCAGCGAAGGTGACGCGCACCGCATCGAGCTTTTCCAGATCGCGCAGCCGTTCGCGCACATCGTCGCGCGTCAGGCGATAGCCGTAGGTGTCGAGCCAGTTGGTGATGTCGTTTTCGTTCAGCTTGCCATCGGTCTGAGCCTTCAACGCCTGAAGGATCGCCAGACGCTGGCCAGGCTGCACCGTAGTGATCTGGTAATCGCTCATCGGAGCTTGCCCCCCTGCAATCTGATCTGGTCGAGAAAGTCGTTGATCCGCGCCTGGGTCTGTTCGATCCGCGCGATGATCTGGCCTTGGCCTTCCATGCGCTGGATCAGCACGTCGATCCTGCCGCTGGCTTCGGCGTGGCTCAGTTGCAGCGCCTGATAGTGCTGTGTCGTCGGCAGTCCCTGGACATGCGCATCGAGCCTTTCGACCGAGCGTGACAGGGCACCCACAGAGCGCTCCAACTCGTCGATGCGACCGCCATAGCGATGCACCTGATCGAGGGATTGGGCCTGGGCTTCGGCAATCTTAGTGGTGACTTCCGAGCGCGCCCGGATCACCAGCATGATCAGACCGAACACGATACCGCCGACCGCCGTGATCAGCGCAATCAGACCATTCGCCGTTTTAAGAAACTCCAGCATCATCGGCTCACTCCAACACCAGGGTGACGACCAGCCAGAGCAGGGTTTCGGCGGCGATCAGCGCCAGAAACAGGCAATTAGCCCGCGCACGGCCAAACCCGACGTGACGGAAGTAGTTCCACGCCGGGGCCGTCGCCGAGACCATCACCATCAGGCGCAGCACCGTGATCGGGCCATAGGCTATGAACAAATCGGGCAGCTCTGCCCGGAAGGCACGACCAAAACCGTAAAACAGACCTTCCAGAATGAAGACGATGTTAGACACCGCGAACACCACCGGCATGTGGATCAGCGGCACCATGCTGATGCGGCCGGCAAAAGATGCACGCCCCAGCGCCACGGCACAGGAGATGCCGAGCACCGCTGCCAGAATGACCATGATATGCCCGGCAATCGCCGGGGCTTCGGCGCCGTAACCCATGGGTGTCTCCCTGTCGTGCGCCAATTTCGCGCACCGGGGCCAAGACACCCACACCGCTATGTTTCGGGATCGGGATCGCCAAGCGGCAGGCTGAGCTGATGCACCGCGCCCGAAGGCGGGCGGTTGTGCTGGCGCATCCGTTGGGCGTGATATTCCACCGTGCGCACACCGACACCCACTTCCGAGGCAATGCTGGTGTGGGTCCAGCCGATCGTCAGCAAATGGCGGATGCGCGGTGCGCGCGCGAACGGGCCGAAGGGAATGGCGATGTCTTCGCCACCACCGATTTCGCGGGCGAGGCGCGCTGCCGCCTCAACTCCGATCACCTGGGCGATCGGATTGTCGGGGCCGGGGTTTTCGGCCAGATAGACCCGCCGGCCACCAAGGCGCTGTGCGATGTTGCGCGCATCCTGTTCGCCGATCACGTCGGCGAAGCGTTGCAGGATGCCCGGCAGACGGCTCACGTGTTCAGATCCACGCCGTTGCGGCGCGCCATCTGCTTGAGCGCTTCGATCACATCGCTGGTGCGCTCGATCGACAGCCAGCGCAGATCGGTCGGGCACTCGCTCCACTTGGCCCGAAACGTCGGATTGGCAATGAAGGCGTTGAGCGCCTGACGCCCCGGCGTGACCACCCCGGCTTCGGCCAGGAGGCGCCAGAACACCAGCACCAGCCGATGATCGCGGCGCGGCTCAGCCTCGCGCCAACGCCGGGTGCCGCGGTCCTTGGGCTTCCAGCCGCGGCGCTTGAACTCGTCCAGCACCCGACGGCGCTCGGTCGGGCTTAGATCCTTGGCCGAACGCTTGCCCGTGATCTGCTCCAACAGCGTCCGATAGTCGTCGTCTTCCAGGCCGAGTTCCTGACGCGCGATGTGGATCTGCGCCAGCACCGGATCGCGCCCGGATTTGGCGGGGGTTTTGCGGGCGGGGCGGCTCATGCTCCTGGCTCCGACCAATTCAGCGTGTCAAGCGCCGCATCCTCGGGTGTCAGACCGCGGCGCCATTCGTCGATCCACTCCGCCGCCGGTCTGCTGTCGACATAAGCCAGAGCATCAGTTTCGTTGGTGCCGAAGGCGTCGGCCAAGGCCAAGACCAGACAGAAGCGCCATTGTTCAAACGGCATGGCACACCCCCCGATCCGGGGTGCGCGACCACCAGGGCAGCGGGACGAAGGGGTTGGCGTCGGCTTCCATGCCGTGGCGCAGTCGCTCGCGGATCAGGCTAGATGTACCGGGCCAGTCGGAGCGGCGTTGCCGATTGACCCTGACCATTTTCAAAATTGTGGATACGTCACGGCCAAGGTATCGGGCGATTTCACCACTGGTCCAGCCTTCGTCATAGGCGAGAGCATAGACTTCAGTGCGCACCTCAGCGTGACGCTTCAGCTTCGATTGAGAGCGCACCAGACAAGACTTGACGCTTGCCCTTGCGCAGGCGTCCTCCAATAGGGTGAAGATGCTAAGCCGCTTCACGCCACTTGCTCCAGCTCGGTTTCATCAGGCGTGACGACGAAATCTTCACCGGCCGAGCCGATGCTCACGCCATTGATCCCCGTGGCCTTGTCTGGATCGGCCAACATGGCATCGCGGTTGAGCTCTTCAGTGATGCGAATGAACTGCGTAAGCCCCAGGCTCTTGCAGGCTTCCAAGATCGCGTCCTTGCCGCGAAAGCGCACGCTCGGGGGGCGGTTGCGCCAGCAAAATTCGCCCATGGTGAGCCGTACGGTTTTGGTGCGCCCATCATTGGTGAGCGCAGCGCGATTAGCTTCCGCCCAAGTCTGCACCCCTTCGGTGCGGTCGGCGATTTCCGCATCGAGCGCCGTCACGCGCTTGGCGTACTCGGCTTTTACCGCTTCGATCCGGTCGTTCATTTCGGCCTCAAGCACCGTGCGCAGGCGCTGTGCCGAGCCGATGGCAGCGATGGTGGCGTCGGCCTGGATCTGATCCTGGGGCACCGGGTACTGGCTCGGCGTGCGGGTCTTGCCTTTGGCGCGGCGGGATTTGGCGGTCTTGGTGGTCATGGTCTCAGTCCTCGCGAGTGTCGGTGCGGGGCAGCGGAGCGCGCTTGCCCTTGATGATTTCGGAGCGGGCACGGTTCAGCACGGTGCGCAGATCGGCGCGTGCGGCGTCCAGCTGGTCGAGCTGTTCGACCACGTCCGGATGCGCGCGCCAGAACAGCCGGATCGACACCGACAGGATCGCGATCCGATCCAGGGCGTCGGCGCGGTCGTATGCCTCTTCGGCGTCGGCCTGCGGGGCGCTCATGCTCCGGTCTCGTGGTGGTTGTGCGCCGCCCAGGCGGATTTCAGGTGCTTGAGCGCCACGTCGATGCCTTCACCAGCCGCCAGCGCCTGGGCTTCGTGGATCACGTTTTCAACGCCGCCGAAGCCCCAGCCGCGCACCGCGACCATGGCCATGAACTGGCGCTCTTCCCTCCCTCGGATGTTCCAGGCGTCCAGGATGGTCTCGATGTCGCGCTGGCTGGCGCCCTTGAAGAGCCGGCGCTTGCGGATGCGCCGGAACACCTGGGCTAGCTTGTGCTGCTGGTTCGGCGCCGACAGCTGCGCAAACAAACCGTGGTTACCCAACATGGCGATGCCCGTGCCGTAGCGATCATAGAGCGAGCGCACCGTGTCGAGGGCCTGCGCCTTCATGTACTGCGCTTCGTCGAAGATCAGCAGCCCTTCGCTGCCCACCAGCTTTTCGCCGATGCGATGGCGCAGCGTCACCGGACTGCCGATCGGAATGCCCATCACAGCACCGATTTCCGTCAGCACACCGTTTGGGCTCGACAGCATCGGATCCAGCGTGACAAGCCACACATTGGGCGAAGCTTGCTGATACGCGCGAGCGGTCTGGGTCTTGCCAATGCCAGGCACCCCAGCCGCGGCCACCATGCAATGCGCGTGCTGTGCCTCCGTGAGCATCCCCCAGATCACCTTGGACGTTTCCGTCATCTGGAACGGGATGTGCTCGGGCTTGACCAGATCGGCCGCAGCTTGCTTGGCACCGAGAAGCCGGCGCACCTTGTACTCGACCGCCGCGTTGTCACCCGCGTACTTTCCCTGAAGCCACTGGCTGATCGCGGCGCCACTGACGCCAACCTGTCTGGCAACGGCGTTCTGGCTGTGCTCGCCCCGTTCGATGATACCGCGCAACTGAGCGCGGATCGCTTCAGTGTCGGGGGTTTCATTGATCGGTCGATCTGCTATCGTTTCCATGTTGGAACTCCTTTCTAACCAGGGCACGGGGTGTGCAGACCGCCGTGCCCACCTCTTCACTCCAAGTCACCGCCCCGAATGAGACGCAGCCGTTCCTGGCCCTTCAGCCAGAGCGCGTCGTATTCTTCGCGTGGGATGATGTCGGGATCAGGCGCGGCCCGAACCGCCAGGGCACCACCGCGCCGCCCGCTCACGGGCCGCACCGG
>JBCDHK010000145.1:0-8850 GCA_038750185.1 Pseudomonadota bacterium | reverse complement strand
GGCACCGAGATCATCCGCTTTGGCGACAATGCCGCCACGCAAGCGGCCTATGTCGCGGGCCAGGTCGATGCCATTGTTACCAGCAACGTGGTCGCCGCCTCACTGGCCGAAGCCAACCCCGATCTCGATCTGCAAACCAAGTACATCTCCAAAGAAGGCGCCTCCTTCATCGGGGTGCGCAAGGGTGAGATCGATCTGTTGCAGTGGGTCAACGTCTGGATCATGCACAAGAAGCTGAACGGCACCCTGGACGAGATCTCGCAAAAATGGCTCGGCCAGCCGCTGCCGCCGCTGCCGACGTTCTGAAGCCCCAGCACCCTCCGCCTAGAACAGCCCGCTCTCCTTGGCGATCATGGCGGCGTGGGTGCGGTTGCGCGCCTCGATCTTGCGGCAGAGCGTTTTGACGTGCAGCTTGACCGTCACCTCCTGCAGATCGAGGTGGCGGGCGATCTCCTTGTTGGAGTGGCCCTGGCAAAGCCCCTCCAGCACCTGCAACTCGCGCGCCGAGAGGCGCTCGGCCAGCGGGTTGGCGGGCTCGGGGGCGGGGGCGCGCATCAGTTCGGGCGGCGCATAGACCTCGCCCGCCAACATAAAGCGCACCGCATTGACCAGCGATTTGGCGGCCAGCGTCTTGGGCACAAACCCCGCCGCCCCCGCCGCCAGCGCATCCTGGGCCACCTGGCGCGTGGCCGTGCCCGACATCAGCGCGACCGGGCGCTCGCCATTGAGCGCCCGCGCCGCACCGATGCTGCCGAGCCCGTCCATGCCGGGCATGGTGTAATCGAGCAGCACCAGATCGAACGGCCCTTCCGTCTCGATGGTGCGCGCGGCGGCGGTGAAATCACCGGCGGTGGTCACCTGCAGATCGTCTTCGCGCGCCAGAAACGCCGACAGCGTGTCGCGGACGAGATCGTGGTCATCGGCAATCAGGACTCGCATGGGCTCTCCTTGGCAGCGGCCTCGGCGGCGCGCGCGACGGCACCGAGCAGGGTGTCGGGGGTGACGGGTTTGGCACAAAGCGCATCGAAGAGCGCGGGCCGGCGCACCGCTTTGGGCAAGGCCGTACAGAGCACCACGCCGAGCCCAGGGCGCACCGCGCGCACGGCCTCAGTGAGCGCCGCCCCAGTCATGCCCGGCATGTCGTAATCGGTGACGAGCAGGCTCCAGGCGTCGGGGTCCTCGGTGATGGCGGCGAGGGCGTCTTCGGGGGCGGTGCAGACGGCGGTCTCGGCACCGGCGCGCTCCAGGATGGCGGCCAGGCCCTCACCGACCTCGGCTTGATCGTCGCAGATCAGCACGAGACGGCCCTGCAGATCGAACACCTCGCGCCCTGTATTGGGCGGGTCTGGTTCGACCGCGCCGAGCGGCGCCAGATAGGGCAGCGCCGGGCAAGGCGGCGTGCTGGTCAACGGCCAGTAGACGGTGAAGCGGCTCCCCGCGCCGGGGCTGCTCTCCAAGGTCAAGGCGCCGCCGATCTCCTCGACGATCCCCGCCACCACCGCCAGGCCAAGGCCGGTGCCGGCCACGCCTTTGGTGGTGAAATAGGGGCGGAAGATGCGGGTCTGCGCCTCTGCATCAATGCCGCTGCCGGTGTCGCTGACGCTAAGGCAGGCGTAGTCCACCCCGGCCACGATGCGCCCGAGGGCGGGATTTTGCGGTAACATGGCGGGGGCCGTGTCGAGGGCGATGCGGATCTCGCCGGTGCGCTGGCCGAGCGCGTCGCGGGCGTTGATGCCGAGATTGAGCAGCACTTGGGCAACGTCGGTCGGATCGGCCTCGACCGAGACCGCCGCCGCAGCCGCCGGGCCGGTCTCGATGCTAAGCGCGATCCGCCCGGGAATGCCGGCGCGCAGCAGCTCGCCCGCCTCCGAGACCGCCTGGCGCAGATCGAGGGACCGGCGTTCGCGCTTGCGCCCGCCCAGATCGAGCATACGCCCGACCAGCGCACTGGCCCGCGCCGCCGCAGCCTGGATGCGCGCCAGTGCCGCCGCATCGGCTTCGGCAGCGTCCATCAGCGCGGCAGAGGTGGTGATGACTGAGAGCAGGTTGTTGAAATCATGGGCGATACCGGCGGAAAGCTGGGCCATGGCTTCTTGGCGCTGCGCGGCGGACAGACGCTCGCGCAGGCGGGCACGTTCGCGCTCATCACGGTTGCGCGCGCTGATGTCGCGGGTGACGCAGATCAGCCCGATGCCCTCCAAGAGGGTGAGCGAGGCCTCCTGCTCGACCGGCGTGCCGTCACGCGCACGCGCAAGGATCTCGGTGCGCCAGGTGCCCGTGCGCGCCAGTTCGGCCATGCCGATGCGCTCGACGATCTCGGCCTGTTCGGGCTCGTAGAGTATCTGCCAGGGTTGCCCCAACACCTGCGCTTCGTCCTCAAAGCCAAACAGCGCCAGATGGGCTGGGTTCATGTAGACAAAGCGCCCAGCCGGATCGGTGATGGCGATGCCGTCTTGGGCGGCGTCGATGGCGGCGGCGCGCTGGGCGAGGGCGTATTCGGCTTGCACGCGGGCGGCTTCGGCGGCGCGCTCGGTGGTGATGTCGACTTGGGTGGCGACCAGGACGCTGGGCAGGCCTTCGTCGTCCAGGATCGGGTAGAGGCTGAGGCGGTTCCAGAAAGTCGCGCCGTCGCGCCGACGGTTGCGCAGGACGAACTCGCCCGAGCCGCGCTCGGCCACGCATTCGCGCAGACGGGTGCGCTCGGGGGCGTCCGGGGCTTCGTCGGAGAGAAAGCGGCAGTTGCGCCCGAGCACTGCCTCGCCCGCGTAGCCGCTCAGCGCCGTGAAGGCGGGATTGACGTAGATCAGCGGCGTGGCTGGATCGCGCGCATCGGCGATAGCGACCGAAGCAGTGGTGCCCTCGATCACACCGGCGAGCAGGGCGTTGCGTTCGCTGAGCGCCAGGGTGGCGAGCGCTTGGGCGGCCAGTCCGGCAAGGCGCGCAAGCAGCGCCTGATCGGCTGGAGAAAAGCGCGCAACGCCGTAGTCGAGGCAGAGGATCGCGCCGGCCCCGCCTTCGGGCAGCGCGATCGGCACCCAGAGGACGGCGCGGTGGCGGCGCAGGATCTCGGGGGCATTGTCCCACCAGCCGACGGCCTCGGTATCGACCAGCCGCCCCGGGCGCCCTGCGGCGACGGGATGGTCGGGGAAGGGGAGGCCTTCGACGTCGGGCTCGGTGGCATAACGCACGACTGTCGCGGGCTCGGCGCTGGCAGGCGGGGCGGTAGCGGGTGTTGGCGTGGCAACGGTATTTGGTGTGGGGTGAGCGGTTGTCTCGCGCACCAGGAGTACGGTTTCGGCACAAGCCAGGCTTTCGCGGATCGATCCCAGCAGGGCACGAAGCGCCGCCGTGGGCTTGCCGGCCTCGGTGATGGCGGTCAGCCCGTGCAGTACGGCATCGGACGCCCGACGCGCTGCCGCCTCGCGCGCACGGAGTTGTTCCAGTTCGATCAGCGCCTCGCGCAGCGCCTCGTCATCGGCCATCGGGTGCGGCGCTTCCTAGCTAGCGATGTCCGGGCAATATGGTTCCCGGTGGGGCGGCTTTCGGCGTAGTAGAGACGAGAGCGGTTAAGAAATCGCTGTGGTGCGCGGCACGCGTTGATCTCAGCCTCGGATCACGCCTTGGCAAAGACGACGCAGGAGATCATCAGATTGCCGTGGCGGTTGCGCCCGCCCACCACCGGTCCTTGCTCGCCAAAGGTGAAGAGCCCGAGCGACGGCGCCCCCCCCAAGGCGTTGTCGACATCGGCGGCCACGGCGTCCATCTGCGCGCGCACCCCCAACATACAGCCGCCGCAATAGACCACCAACGCGCCGGCGATGTCCTCAGGGGCGAGCCCGCCCTGGCGCAGCGCCAGCGCCGCGACGCGCCCAGCCCGCGCGGTCAAGCTCTCGACCGAGCCGGTCATCGCCTGCAAGCGCTCGCCGACCGCGACATCGGCAAACAGCTCCAAGCCCCCGTCAGGACGCGCCACCGCCGGATGGGCCAACAGATGAAACGGCACCTCGGCCACCGCGCCGAGCGGGCGCCCAAGCGGGTGAAAGGTGCTCTCGGCCAACACATTTGCTGGCCCGTGGCAGATGTTGGGAGCGATGCGCCCGCCGGTCCAGCGGGCATAGACCGCCGTCGCCGCCTCACCGTCGATCTCGTGGATGGTGCGCCCTTCTGCGCGGGTCACGGTGCCGGCGTGCTGGGCTGGGGCGTAGCCGCTCTGATAGGCCAAGGCGACCGGGGCCGAGGTAAACAACACACTGACCACGACGCCATCGGCGTGGTGCGCGTCGCCGTCGAACACGCACCACGCACCGGTGATGGCATTGTCGGCGGCACTGCCGCCCAGGATCGGCGTGTTGGCGCCGACGGCGTCCTCGATACCGGCAATCACGGCTTCCTCGCGCCCCGGCGCCACGCCGAGCCAGATCAGATCGGGAGCCTCTCCCGCACGCCCGGCCTTGTCGAGGGCGCGCTCGGTGGCGCGGCGGGCGGCGGTGCGCGGATCCTCGCCCAGCGCCGCAGCGGCACTGGCATAAGCGCCCCCCCCATCCCAAAGCGCCAGCGCGCCGAGCCCGTTGCCGCCCTCGGCCACCATGCGCCCGCCCGTCATCACCCCCTGCGAGGTGGTGGCGCCGTGTAGGGTGGGCACTCCGGCCTTTCGAGCGACGGCCTGGATGGCGGCGATATCGTGGTTGGCGCTGGTCTGGACGACCAGGAGATCGGGCGCGCGCTCTAGCCCGTCCTGCGCCATGGCGCGCTCCAGAGTATCGAGCACTTCTGCGATGGCGTTGGCGGTGTCGGCGCGGTCGCTGGCGGCGGCGAGGAGGTGCATCGGGGGATCCTTGTTTTCTGGATCCCAGATAACGCCGGGCGTCCGCGCAAGGCAGACCCTCGAAAGGATAGGACGGCCGCGCGAAGGGATAGGGTAGCGCCTCCGGCCCCCAGCCGTCCCTCTCACTCAGCCGTCCGTGGCCCCTTTTGTGGCGTCGAGGCTCTCGATCTCCAGCGCGCGGTCGTGGCGGAGCGAGGGGACGGCCTGGCGCGCCTTGGCAACGGCCTCCAGATTGCACTCGACCACCGTCACCCCGATCCCGACCCCGCCCTCACCGAGGATCTCGCCCCAGGGGCCGATTGCCAGCGAGTGCCCCCAAGTCTGGCGTGGACGCCCATCCGAGGCGGCATGGCTGCCCCATTGCGCTGCCGCCAGCACGAACGAGCCGGTCTCGATGGCCCGCGCACGCAGCAGGCTCTGCCAGTGGGCGCGCCCGGTCGGCACGGTAAAGGCGGCAGGCACCAGCAAGATCTCGGCCCCGGCCTGGGCCAGGGCGCGGTAGAGCGCGCCAAAGCGCAGATCATAGCAGATGCTGAGCCCGATCCGCCCGAGCGGCGTGGTAACGACGGGCGCGCGCAGGCCGGGGCGAAAGGCATCGGACTCGCGGTAGCGCTCGCCGCGCTCCAGATCGACATCGAACATGTGGATCTTGTCGTAGCGCGCCGCGATCTCACCCGAGGGTGTGAGCAGAAAGCCGCGGTTGACGAAGCGCGTGTCGTCCTCGGTGGCGTCCTTGAGGGCGAGCGAGCCGATGGCGATCCAAGTGGCGGTCTCACTGGCGATCTCACGCAGGCGCGCCAGGGTCGGGTCCTCGGCTTCGCTAAAGAGCACGCTCTCCTGATGGGCGCGGCTCGACGAGACCACGTTGGTCACTTCGGGGGTCAGCACCAGATCGGCCTCCTCGGCGCCCTGGCGGACCAGGCGTTCGGTCTCGGCCAGATTGGCGCGCCAGTCGTCGGAGGCGTTGAGTTGGACCAGGGCGGCGCGCATCGTATTCTCGCTCCTCGATTGCGGCAGGCTCGATGGGCGTGACTATGGAAGCCGAGGGCGCCAGTGTCGAGGGGGGCGGCCCGAACCAGCGCTGGCGGGGCTTGGGCGGGCTGCCAGGTTACTCTGCCAGCACGGCCCCAAGCGCGGCGGCCACGGCAGCCTGGGTCGGCTCGATGACCGGACAGCCGAGCGCCTTCTCCAGGCCCGCCCTGTGGCGCGCCATGCCCGCACAGCCGAGGATCACGGCCTCCGCGCCGTCTTCGACCAGCCGAGCGCCGATTTCCGTGAGCCGCGCAAACACCGCCTCACCCGCACTCTCGGCCACGCTGACATCGAGCGCACGCTCTCCCGCCAGCCGCGCTAGCACACCAAGGCGTGCCATGTAGCGGCGGTGGCGCGCAATCGAGGCTGAGCGGATCGCGATCACGCCAAAGCGTTCGCCCCGCTGGAGCGCTGCCATGATGCCGGCCTCTTGGATGCCAAATACCGGCACCCGCGCCACCGAGCGGCAGGCGTCGATCCCGGGGTCGGAATAGCAGGCGATGACGATGGCGGCGGCGTCGCGGCGTGCCTCGACCAGGCGTGCCAGTGGGACCACCACACTGTCCGCATCGAGTTGGCTTTCGATGCCGAACGGGCCCTCGGCCAGCGTCAGGCATTCGATCGACGGCCCCCCAGCAAAGCGAAACGGTGCCAGCGCCTGGTCGAGCCCGTCGGTCACCGCTTGGTTGGAGTTGGGATTGACCACCAGGATCGACCCACTCATCGGTTTGCCCTCGGGGCGATCTCGGCACCGAAGTTGCGCGCTGGATCGAGTTCTGCCGGCGTGGCGCCGGGGATGGCGCTCAGATCCACCGGGCGGCGCGCGACGAACTTGCCGTGGCTTGGCGCGCCGACCAGCCGCCCGTCCTCGATCACCCGCTGACCCCGCGAGAGCACCGTCACCGGCCAGCCGGTGAGTTCCAACCCCGCGTAGGGCGTGTAGTCCATGGCGTCGTGCTGATCTTCGAGGCGCACGGTGCGGGTCTCGTCCGGATCCCAGATCGCAATGTCGGCGTCGGCGCCGATACCGAGGCTGCCCTTCTCGGGGTGCATGCCGTACATCCGTGCGGCATTGGTGGAGGAAAGCGCCACGAACTGCTCCAGCGTGATCCGGCCCTTACCCACGCCCTCGGAAAAGAGCAGCGGCAGGCGCACAGCAAGCCCCGGCATGCCGTTGGCGATCTGCTTGAAAGGCGCGTTTTCGCCCTGGGCCAGCTTGCCTGTGGCATCAAAGCGATAAGGCGCGTGATCGGAGGAGACCATCTCAAAGGTGCCGGCCTGGATATGGCGCCAGAGCGCGGCTTGGGTCTCGCTGTCGCGCGGGGGGGGCGAGCACATGAACTTGGCGCCCTCGATGCCGGGGCGGTCGAGATCGTCGCGGGTGAGAAACAGATACTGCGGGCAGGTCTCGCCAAACACTTTAGCGCCGTCGAGGCGGGCATCGCGCACCAGCGCCGCGCCCTCGGACGTCGAGACGTGCACGATGAAGAGTGCGGCATCGAGAAAGCGGGCCAGCAGGATCGCGCGGCTGATCGCCTCGACCTCCGCCGCCGCGGGGTGGCTGATCGCATGATAGCGCGGTGCGGTGTGGCCGCCCGCTTGGAGGCGCTCGGTCATCCACTGGATCAGGCCGTGGTTTTCGGCGTGGACCATGGTCAGCGCGCCGTGGGCTTTGGCCACGCTCAAGATGTCGAGGAACTGGCGGTCGTCGACGCGCATGCGGTCGTAGGTCAGGAAGACCTTGAACGAGGTGATGCCGCGGACAAAGGCGGCTGGCAGCTCCTCGGCCAACACCTGCTCGGTCGGGTCAGCCACGATCAGGTGGTAGGAGTAGTCGATCATCGATTGGCCCGCGGCGCGGCTGTCGTAGAGATCGAGCGTCTCGGTGACGCCCATGCCGCGGTGCTGGGCGGCAAAGGGCACAAAGCACGAATTGCCCCCAAAGGCCGCGCTGATCGAGCCGGTGCGGTAATCATCCGCCGTCATCAGCCCCGAAGCGCTCTCCTGGGCAATGTGGCAGTGGGCCTCGATGCCGCCCGGCAGGACGAGGCGGCTAGTCGCGTCGATCACCTCGGGGGCCTCCAGCCCGTGGGCGAGGGCTGCGATGCGCCCGTCCTTGATGCCAAGATCGGCGCCAAAGCGCTCGGAGGCCGTGACCAGCGTGCCGCCTTTGATGACGAGATCCAAATCCATCAGTGCCCCCCTTGCTGGCGCTTAGCATCGGCCAGCCGCCGCTTGACCGCAAGCCCTCAGCCCTTGGGATGGACCACGCCGGTCTGGCTGGTGATCGGGCCATAGTGTTCGGGCCGGCGATGACGGGCGAAATCGAAGATGGTGGTCTTGCCGAAATGCGTGGCGTCCATGTCGCACGCATGGACCAGCAACTCATCGCCCTCGCTCTCGGCGCGCGCGACGACAAAGCCGTCCGGATCGACGATCACCGAGCCGCCGATCAGCGGATGGCCGTCCTCGATGCCCGCCTTGGCCACCCCCACCACCCAGGTGGCGTTCTGATAAGCGCCAGAGGTCATGCTGAGTTCGGAGTGGTAGAGGCGCTTCTCCTGGCCCTCGGTGCTGTTCTGGCTGTTCACCGACGGCGTGTTGTAGCCCAGCATGACCAGTTCGACACCTTGCAGCCCCATGACGCGGTAGACCTCGGGCCAGCGGCGGTCGTTGCAGATGCACATACCCATCCAGGCGCCCTCATTCTGCCAGACAGGAAAGCCCAGATCGCCCGGCTCGAAGTAGCGCTTCTCCAGATGCTGAAAGGCGCGCTTGGGGTCGTACTCCGCGTGCCCTGGCAGGTGTACCTTGCGGTATTTGCCGACGATCTGCCCCGCACGGTCGGTCAATACGCAGGTGTTGAAGCGCCGGCCCTCGGGGGTCAGTTCGGCATAGCCGAAGCTGATCGCGATGCGGTGGGCCTTGGCGCGCTCAAACAGGGGCGCTGTTGCCGGTTTGGGCATCTCGGTCTCGTACCAGTGGTCGAGATC
>JBCDHK010000144.1:0-8859 GCA_038750185.1 Pseudomonadota bacterium | reverse complement strand
GCGCCCGAGAAGCTCGGCCATCACCGGTTCGGGCTCGATGCCACAGGCCAGCAGGAAGCCGTGACAGCGGTGGCCGGTGATGATCGTGTCGCCCGGGCGGCGCGCGGCCACGATGCCCGTCGCCACCGCCTCCTGGCCGACGTAGAGATGGCAGTAGCCGCCGATCAGCCCCATGCCGTAGAGTTGGCCCGCTTTTTCCTCGAAACGGCGGATGCCGAGCATCGTCTCATAGCGGGCGAGGGCGGTGGAGGCGTCCATGGCAGATCAGCGCGCCACCGGCTCGATCACCACATCATCGGTGCGGACATAGCCGAGTACGGTGCGGGCGCGCTCGTCGAGCAGATCGAGATCGAGGTAGGCGCGGGTCAGGCGGCGGACTTTGTTTTCGACGCGCGCGCGCTCAGATTGGATGACGCTCAGTTCGGCGTTGAGGCGCGCGCGCTCGGCTTCGGCGGCTTTGAGCGCCTCGGTGCCGCGATCACTCCAGAGGCCAGAGTAGACGAAGAGCCCGATCAGCCCCGCCACCCCGAGATAGACCACGGGCAGCACCAGTCGGCTGAGATCGAAGGGGCGCATGGGGGCTCTCCAGCACGGGCAGGGGTACCCCACGATCATGGCAGCATCGCGCAGAGATGGAAAGGGCGGCTTTGGTAGGCTCTAGCGCAGGCCCCGCGGCAGCACGCTCGCCCCGGCGTAGACCGCAGTGCTGTCCAGTTCCTCTTCGATACGTAGCAGTTGGTTGTATTTGGCTAAGCGATCCGAGCGTGCCAGCGAGCCGGTCTTGATCTGGCCGCAGTTGGTGGCCACCGCCAGATCGGCGATGGTGGCGTCCTCAGTCTCGCCCGAGCGGTGCGACATCACCGCGGTGTAGCCCGCCTTATGCGCCAGATCGACGGTGGCTAGGGTCTCGCTGAGCGAGCCGATCTGGTTGACCTTGACCAAGATCGAGTTGGCCGTGGCCGTGGCAATGCCTTGGCCCAGGCGGGTGACGTTGGTGACGAACAGATCATCGCCCACCAACTGGCAGCGCGCACCGAGGCGATCGGTGAGCGCCTTCCAGCCGTCCCAGTCGTCCTCGGCCATGCCGTCTTCGATGGAGATGATCGGATAGCCCTCGACCAGCTTGGCCAGATACTCGACCATACCGGCGCCATCGAGGGTGAGCTGCTCGCCTTTCAGCCGGTACTGGCCGTCCTCGAAAAACTCGGTCGCGGCGGCATCGAGGGCCAGATAGACCTCTTCGCCCGGGCGAAAGCCCGCCTCTTCGACCGCCGCCATGATCAGATCGAGCGCCTGGGTGGCCGAGCCGATGTCAGGCGCAAAGCCGCCCTCATCGCCGACGTTGGTGTTGAGCCCCTTGGCCTTCAGCCCCGCGCGCAGCGTATGGAAGATCTCCGAGCCCATGCGCACCGCCTCGGCCATGGAGCCCGCGCCCACGGGCATGATCATGAACTCCTGGATGTCGATGGGATTGTCGGCGTGCTCGCCGCCGTTCAGGATATTCATCATCGGCACGGGCAGGGTGCGCCCGGCCACGCCCCCGACATAGCGATAGAGCGGCAGCCCGGTCGATTCGGCCGCGGCCTTGGCCACCGCCAGCGAGACGCCCAAGATGGCGTTGGCGCCGAGTTGGGACTTATTCGGCGTGGCGTCGAGATCGAGCATGATGTCATCGACCGCCTTTTGCTGGAGCGCATCGATACCTGCAAGTGCATTGAAAATGGTGTTGTTGGCGGCCTCCACGGCCTTCAGCACCCCCTTGCCCTTGTAGCGCGGCCCGCCATCGCGCAGCTCCACCGCCTCATGCGCGCCAGTCGAGGCACCAGAGGGCACGCCCGCCCGCCCGCGGCTGCCATCCTCCAAGGTGACGTCGACCTCGACGGTGGGATTGCCGCGGCTGTCGAGGATCTCTCTGGCGGTGACGTCGATGATGGCGCTCATGGCGGGCTCCGGCTGTCGGGGTTGGAACGGGCGTGGTCTACACGCGTGGAGCCAGGGGGTAAAGCGCGCGCCGGTGTCCCCAAGGGCCAGTGCGGCGGGGGTGGCCCTGGGAGGGGCAATCGCTCTAGCCTGGGCGCCCCCTCAGCAGGGTGTCGAGGCGCTTGCGCGTGCTGATCCGCCCGCCCCGGTTTTTCTAGAGCGCCAGCCACGCTCCGATCTGGCCAGAGCGCCCTGATCCGGTACATCTTGTCTTGCGGTGCGAGGGGCCGCGCCGAGCCCTCAGACCGGGGCTGCCAAACCGGGGACGACTGTCATGGCCAGCCTACACCGCTCCGATGCGCTGCTGAGCGCTGGCATGTCCAAGCCTCGCCAGAGGCTGGTGCTACTGGCCCGCCTTCTGGTGCTGGGCGCTGCCGCGGGGGCGCTTTGGCGACTTTATGTCACCCCTCACGTCGTGGGCGGCTATGGGCATGTACACAGCTATTACGTCAACGTGCCTTGGATGGCGGCTTTTGTCGATCAGGTCGGCGCGGGGGATCTCTACCCGCGCTGGCTGGTCGAGTATGTCCACGGTTTTGGGGCGCCGGTATTCTACTACTACGCGCCGCTGCCATTTTATCTTGGCGCAGCGGTGGCGACGCTCTGTTCGGCGTGTTCGCTCCAGGACATCTTGGCGGGCGTGCATTGGTCGATCGCAGCGCTCTCGGGCGTGGCCTTTTGGGCCTGGGCGCGCCGTCTCGCGAGCCCATTCACGGCGCTTGCCGGGGCGCTGCTTTATGTCGGACTGCCCTATCACTACCTCGATCTGGAAATCCGTGGATCGCTTGGCGAAGCCCTCGCCTATGCCGCCATGCCCTTGGCGCTCTGGGCGGCGGAGGGCCTTGTCCGCAGCGCGCGGGCCGTGGCCTACACGGCGCTGGCCTATGCCGGGCTGATCCTCTGCCATCTGCCGGCAGCGCTTTTGTTTACGCCCGTGTTGGCGCTCTTTGCGCTGGCGCCTGCCGGGCGCGCCGATGCGGGGCAAACGCTGTTTCGCCTGACAGCGGCAGGGCTTTTGGGGGTGGGGCTGGCCGCGCTCTATCTCCTGCCGGCGCTGACGCTGCGCGACATGGTGATCGCTGACGGCTGGCTGGAGGCCGATGGCGTCTATCTGCCGGAGAAATGGCTGTTGCGCGCAACCACGCTCACCCTGCCGGACGGTGTGCTCGGCATGGTGGTCGTCGCGCTTGGGGTTGCCAGTGCCGTGGCGCTCCTGGCCCTTGGTTTGCCGGCATTGGCGGGGCGCAGGCCCGGCCACGACACCAGAGCCGGGCCGCCCTTGATGGCCGCCGTTGGCGGGCTTGTCTTGGCGTGGCTGATGATGTCGGGGCTCAGCGAGTGGCTCTGGCTGCACCTCTGGCCGCTGCGGCAGGTGCAGTTTCCGTGGCGCTTTGGCGTGGTGGTCGACCTCTGCACCGCGGTTGTCGTCGTGCTTGTCGCGGCGCGCCTTGCGGCTGGCACCGGCCCGCGCCGATGGCTGGGCGAAGTGGTGGCGGGGACGGCGGTGCTTGGCGTTGCTGGCGCCACGCTGGTCTTCTCCCAACACTATGGCCAGCTGACCCGGGTCGAGACCCACGACCGCCCCGTCGCCGAGGAGATTGCCCTGATGGCTGGGGTTGGGCCGGGCAGCCCCTCCTACAACGTGATCCCCACCGAGTATCGCACCAAGGGCATGATCGAGAGCACGGCCTACCAAGCGGGCTCGGAGGCCAAGCACCCGTTCTTTCGCAATATCGAACGTTTCGAGCATTGGCGCGGCAGGGCGCAACGCCTGCCCGAGAGCGCGCTTTCCAGCGACGACGCGGGCACGGTGGACGTGACCCGCACCGCCAAGCTGCGCTTTCACATCGAGGCCACGCTTGAGAGGCCCGCGACCGTGCGCTTGCGCAGGCTCCATGCGCCGGTCTGGCAGATGCACGATAGCTTAGGCGAGAGGGTGGCGCTTTACCCCGATCCCGAATACGGCCTGATCGCTTTCGATCTAGATGCAGGTGCGCACAGCCTGACCCTCACGCTGCAGCAACTGCCGGAGGAGCGTATCGGTCTCTGGATTAGCCTCACAGCACTGGTGCTCACCGGTGTGCTGCTGATCCGGCTCAGGCCATAGTCGCAAGCTCGGCCAACACCCGCTTTGCCGCAGCCCGCGGATCGGGGGCGGCCCAGATCGGACGCCCGACCACGATGTGATCGGCCCCCGCGGCAATGGCGCGGGCCGGGGTGGCAAGGCGTTTCTGGTCGCCCGCAGCGGTGCCTTCGGGGCGGATGCCAGGGGTGACGATCAGCCGCCCGGTCGCTTCGGGCAGCGCACGGATGGCCGCGGCCTCTTGGGCTGAGGCGATCACGCCGTCGGCTCCAGCAGCAAAGGCCCGCCGCGCGCGCTCGCAGGCGATGTCGCTCAAAGCACCCGCCTCGACCATCATCGCATCCAGATCGCTGCGGTCGAGCGAGGTTAGCACGGTAACGGCCAGGATCTTGAGCCCGGTGTCACCCCGGCCCTCGACCGCAGCGCGCACCACTTGCGGATCGCCATGGACGGTGAGCAAGTCGAGCCCGAACTGCGACAACCCCCTGACCGCGGCCTCGACCGTGGCGCCGATGTCGTAGAGCTTCATGTCGAGGAAGATGCGCTTGCCCTGGTCCTGGAGTTCCATGGCCAGCGCCAGCCCCCCGCCCGTCAGCATGCCGAGGCCGATCTTGTAGAAACAGACGTCCGCGCCGATACGCTCGACCATCTGCGCGCCTTCGAGGGCGTTGGCGAGGTCTAGGGCCACGATGAGGCGGGGATCGGGCAGGCTGGGATCAGGGGTGGCCATGGGCGTTCTCCTTGGGGTGGGGCTCTTGCCAGGGCGTTGCACGATTACCACATTGACTGCAAGGCGCAGGCCATCCCGGCTGCGCCCTCGCAAGGACAGGGCTTGGCGTGCCGCAAACGGGCGCCGGGCGGACTGGGCCAGAGGAGCACGACCCCCATGGACAGGGAAAAATTCACCGACCGCGCCCGCGGTTTCATCCAGGCAGCGCAGACCATTGCGCTGCGCGAGGGCCACCAGCGTCTGGTGCCCGAACATCTCTTGAAAGCGTTGCTCGACGACGAGCAGGGTTTGGCTGTCAGTCTGATCGCGCGTGCTGGTGGCGAGGGCGAGGCAGCGCGTCAAGGTGTCGAGCTGGCGGTGGCCAAGTTGCCCAAAGTCCAAGGTGGCGACGGTCAGATCTACATGGATACCGCCCTGGCGCGGGTGCTCGATGAGGCGCAAACCCTCGCGGCCAAGGCGGGCGACACCTATGTCAGCGCCGAACGCTTGTTGCTCGCGCTCGCGCTGGCCAAGGGCACGGTGCCTGCCAAGGTGTTGGCCAGTGCCGGGCTCAGCCCCCAGGCGCTCGATCAGGCGATTGCAGCACTTAGGAAAGGCCGCACCGCCGATACTGCCTCGGCCGAGGACGGCTATGACGCGCTCAAGAAATACGCCCTCGATCTGACCCAGCGTGCGCGCGAGGGTGCCATCGACCCGGTGATCGGGCGCGATGAGGAGATCCGGCGCACAGTCCAGGTGCTCTCGCGGCGCACCAAGAACAATCCCGTGCTGATCGGCGAACCGGGTGTGGGCAAAACCGCCATCGCCGAGGGCCTGGCCATGCGCATCGTCAACGGTGATGTGCCCGAGAGCTTGCGCGACAAGCAACTGATGGCCCTCGACATGGGCGCGCTGATCGCCGGCGCCAAATACCGCGGCGAGTTCGAGGAGCGGCTGAAGGCGGTGCTGGCCGAAATTCAGGCAGCCGCGGGCAACATCGTGCTGTTCATCGACGAGATGCACACGCTTGTCGGCGCCGGCAAGGCCGACGGCGCGATGGATGCTTCCAACCTGCTCAAACCGGCCCTCGCGCGCGGCGAGCTACACTGTGTCGGCGCCACCACGCTCGATGAATACCGCAAGCATGTGGAGAAGGACGCAGCGCTGGCGCGGCGCTTCCAGCCGGTGATGGTCAGCGAGCCCGGGGTCGAGGACACCGTCTCCATTCTGCGCGGCATCAAGGAGAAATACGAAGTCCACCACGGCGTGCGCATTGCCGATGGCGCGCTGGTAGCCGCAGCCGAGCTTTCGCAGCGCTACATCACCGACCGCTTCCTGCCCGACAAGGCGATCGATCTGATGGACGAGGCCGCCTCGCGCTTGCGCATGGAGGTCGATTCCAAACCAGAGGAGCTGGACGCCCTCGACCGCGAGATCCTGCAAAAGCAGATCGAGGCCGAGGCGCTCAAGAAGGAGGCCGACCGGGCGTCCCAGGAGCGCCTCACCCGCCTCGAAGGCGAGTTGGCCGATCTCCAGCAGCGCTCAGCCGAGATGACAGCGCGCTGGCAGGCCGAAAAGGACAAGCTGGGTGCCGCTCGCGTGCTGAAAGAACAGCTCGATGAGGCGCGCTCCGCCCTCGACATCGCCAAGCGCCAGGGCGATTTGGCGCGTGCGGGTGAGTTGGCCTACGGCGTCATCCCCGATCTGGAGCACCGTCTGGGCGCTGCCGAGGCCGCCGAGGGTGCCGAGGTCATGGTCGAGGAGGCGGTCACGCCCGAACACATCGCCGGTGTGGTCAGCCGTTGGACGGGCATTCCGGTCGACAAGATGCTGGAGGGCGAGCGCGAGAAACTGCTGCGCATGGAGGACGTCCTTGCCGCCCGCGTTGTCGGCCAGGAGACCCCTGTGCGCGCTGTGGCCAATGCCGTGCGCCGGGCGCGCGCGGGGCTCAGCGATCCGCGTCGCCCCATGGGCTCGTTCCTGTTTCTCGGCCCCACAGGTGTTGGCAAAACCGAGCTGACCAAGGCGCTGGCCGCCTTCCTGTTCGACGACGACCAGGCCATGGTGCGCATCGATATGTCCGAGTTCATGGAGAAGCACGCCGTTGCCCGCCTGATCGGCGCGCCGCCGGGCTATGTCGGCTATGAGGAGGGCGGCAAGCTGACTGAGGCGGTGCGCCGCCGGCCCTACCAAGTGGTGCTGTTCGATGAGATCGAGAAAGCCCATGCAGATGTGTTCAACGTGCTGCTCCAGGTGCTCGACGAAGGCCGCCTGACTGATGGCCAAGGCCGCACGGTGGATTTTCGCAACACGCTGATCGTGCTGACCTCCAACCTGGGCGCCGAGTTTCTGTCCAATCTGCCCGATGGCGCCCGCGCCCAGGCCGCCGAACCCCAGGTGATGGAGACGGTACGCGCCCACTTTCGCCCCGAGTTCCTCAACCGTCTCGACGAGATCGTGCTGTTTGAGCGTCTTGCGCGCGCGCACATGGACAAGATCGTCGACATTCGCCTCGCTGATCTCAGCGCACGCCTGGAGAGCCGCAAGATCGTCCTCGATCTCGACCAGGACGCCCGCGCCTGGCTTGCGGCCAAGGGCTATGATCCGGTCTACGGCGCGCGCCCGCTCCAGCGCGTGATCCAGAAGGCGCTCCAGGATCCGCTGGCCCAACTGCTGCTGGCAGGCAAGCTGGGCGAGGGGGAGCGGCTGCAAGTGCGCGCTGGTCCCGATGGCTTGATCCTGGGCGAGTATCTGGCTAACGCTGCACGTGGAAGTGGTGAGATCGTGCATTGACGGCGCGGTGGGCGGCCTGAGCGCCGCCCTTCGCACCCGCACACGCCATGACGTCGCAGGGCTTCCCTTTCGCCCTCAAGTGCTACTTGATGCAAAGAGAAAACCGCAAAACCGGAACGAGTAGCGCTATGCAGAAGTTCGGACTGAGCCAGCCCGTGCGCCGCGTCGAAGACGTGCGCTTTTTGAGCGGCAGCGGCACCTACATCGATGATACCGCACCGCGCGAGGCACTGCATGGCGTCTTTGTGCGCGCCGAGGTGGCCCATGCGGAGATCGCCTCCATCAACACGGCCAAGGCCTTGGCAGCCCCCGGTGTGCACGGCGTCTACACCGGCGCCGACATCGAGGCGGCGATGGAAAACGATATGGACGCCGGGCGCATCCCCAACCGCGATGGCACGCTCTCGGTGCGCCCAGTGCGCCCGATCCTGGCCACGGGGCGCGTGCGCCATGTCGGCGAGGCGGTGGCGCTGGTGGTGGCCGAGACGCTGGCGGCGGCCAAGGACGCGGCCGAACTGGTCGATATCGCCTATGGCGAACTCCCTGCCGTGGTCGATCCGACCGAGGCTGAGGCGCCGGGCCAGCCCCAGCTCCACGACGAAGCCCCGGGCAATCTCTGCTACGACTGGGGTATCGGCGATCATGACGCGACCGAGCACGCGCTCGCCAGCGCCGCGCACACCGTCGATCTGAGCCTCGTCAACAACCGCATCGTCGCCAACGCCATGGAGACCCGCGGCGCCTGGGGTGATTGGGACGGCGAGCGCCTCACCATGCACTACAACGGCCAGGGCGTTTGGGATCTCAAGGGCGAACTGGTCACCCGCCTTGGCCTGCCCGAGGACAAGGTCGCGGTGTTCACTCCCGATGTGGGCGGCGGCTTTGGCATGAAGGGCTTCAACTACCCCGAGCACTTCGCTCTAGCCCATGCCATTCGCAGCCTCGGACGCCCGGTGCGCTGGCTGGCCGAGCGCGGCGAGGGTTTTCAGACCGATGTCGCCGGGCGTGACCAACATGCGGCCCTTGTCGCAGGCTTTGATGCCGAACACCGTATGATCGCGCTCAAGATCGAGACCACGGCCAATCTGGGCGCCTATCTCTCGGCGGCGGCGGTCTATATTGCGTCCGATCTGGCCGCGCGCGTGCTGACCGGGGTCTACGACATCCAAAACGCCTGGTTCAACGTGCGCGGGGTGTTCACCAACACCACCCCGGTCGATGCCTACCGCGGCGCCGGGCGCCCCGAAGCGCAGTACCAGCTTGAGCGGCTGATGGATAAGGCGGCGCGCGTGCT
>JBCDHK010000143.1:0-8906 GCA_038750185.1 Pseudomonadota bacterium | reverse complement strand
GCACATTGAATTTCACCGCTTGCGACCCATTCTGTGCTACACGCGACACATAGCCCATGGCGAAAACACTCCTCTGCCAGAGGAGCACATCGGGCCGCCACCCTTCCCGTCGATCACCAGCGAGGCACCTCCGCAGCCATGACCCTGCCCCACAGACCGCGCGTGCCCGAACACCCCCCCCACGGTGCCTATGCCCGCCTTACTGTGATCGGCTGCGGCTCCTGGGGTACGGCGCTGGCCATTGTGGCGGCCAGGGCTGGGCGGCAAGTGATGCTGTGGGGGCGCAAGCCGGAGACCATGGCCGCCATTACTGAGGCGGGTGAGAACACCGCCTATCTGCCGGGCATCGCCTTGCCCGAGGCCATCCAGGCCACAGCTGAGCTTGGCACGGCGCTGCGAGGCGCGGAGGCCGTGCTGCTGGTCATCCCCTCCCACGCTGTGCGCCAGACCTGCCGTGCCATGCGGCCTCACCTTGGTGCCGGCGTGCCGGTGGTGCTGTGTGCCAAGGGTATTGAGATCGGCACTGGTTTGCTGCTGAGCGAAGTTGCGGCAGAGGAACTGCCCGACAATCCCATCGGCGCGCTCTCAGGGCCGACTTTTGCCGCTGAGACCGCCCAAGGCCACCCGACTGCAGCTACCATCGCCTCACCCTTTGCTTACCGCGACCGCCTCGCGCCGGCGTCATCGCCCGCGGCACGCCTGGCGCTCTCGCTCGGTTCGGAGAGCTTTCGCCCGTATATCTCAGATGACGTCATCGGAGTCGAAATCGGCGGTGCAATGAAAAACGTCATCGCCATCGCCTGCGGGATGATGACGGGCGCGGGATTTGCCGAGAACACCCGGGCAGCACTGATCGCCCGCGGCATGGACGAGATGAAGGCTTTGGCTGAAGCCCTTGGCGGACGCCGTGAAACCGTCACCGGGCTCTCCGGCGCGGGAGACCTGACCCTGACCTGTTCCTCGACCACCTCGCGCAACATGTCGCTTGGGGTGCAACTCGGCCAGGGCATTGCCCGCAGCGCGTGTTTTGAGGGGCGTCAGGTGGTGGTCGAGGGCGAGCGCAACGCGATCTCCGTCACTGATCTGGCGCGGCGCATCGGCATCGATTTGCCGATCTGCGAGGCGGTCAGGCGCATCCTGCACGAGGACGCTTGTATCGGCGAGACCTTCGCCGCGCTCTGGTCGCGCCCAATCCAAGGCGAGCCCAAGGCGCTCGACATCACCCTCGACCACCCCGCAAACCCGGAGGCGGTACAGGCGCTGGCCGACAAGATCGCGTGAGTACACCCGAAGGCACGCGCCCGCTCAGCGCCTGCACCCTGGTGCTGGCCACCGATCTCGACGGCACGTTCCTCGGCGCCAGCGAGGCCGAGCGCCGCCGTCTCTACGACTGGATCGAGGCCAACCGCGCGACAGTGGGCCTGATCTTTGTCACCGGGCGCGACCCCCGCTTTATCGCGCGGCTTTGCGAGGGCGCAGAGGGGCTGGCCACGCCCTGGCCCGAGTATGTGATCGGCGATGTCGGCACCACCATCGCCGCCGTTACGGCTGGCACGGGCGAGGCCCGCATCACCCCGATCCCCGCCTTGGAGGCCGACATCGCGCAGCGCTGGGCCGATAACGGCGCGCGGGTGCGCCAAGCCCTCGACGGCCATCCCGGGCTCACGTTGCAATCGGCGGATTTTCGCTACCGGATCAGCTATGATCTCGACCCGGCGACGTATGAGCCAAGCGCGGCGCAGATCGTGTCCGATCTCGGTCTCGACCACCTGATCTCCGACAACCGCTTTTTCGACGTGCTGCCACGTGGGGTCAGCAAGGGCCCCTCCCTCTTGCGCCTCATCGAACATCTCGGCGTCGATCCCGCGCGGGTCCTGGCAGCAGGCGATACCCTCAACGATCTCTCCATGCTGGCCAGCGGGCTGAAAGCCGTTGCTGTTGGCAACTCTGAGCCCGGCCTACTGGCGCACCTCGACGGTCTGGACAACGTCCACTGCGCGCGCGCCCCCGGGGCTGGTGGTATTTTGGAGGCGATCGAGGCTTTCGCCCTGCACCCTTTGAGCCGAGGAGGCGTCGATGCGCTCTGATCTGGTGATCGTCTACCACCGCCAGCCCTATGAGGAAGTCGAGGAAGACGGCCAGATCGTCCGCCGCGACAACAAGAGCCCCAATGGCATCGTCCCAACCCTGAAGAGCTTTTTCGGCAGCGTCGGCCATGGCGCTTGGGTGGCTTGGAAGCTGGCTGAAAACCCCGCCGAGCCTGATTTCGAGCGTGTGATCGAGATCGAGGACAGTTTTGGCAGCTATACCGTCTCACGCCTGCCGCTGACCGCCGAGCAAGTGTCCTCGTTCTACCACATTACCTCCAAGGAGGCGTTCTGGCCGATCCTGCACTCGTTCAAGGACCGCTACAATTACGACCCTGTCGACTGGCCGACCTTCAAGGAGGTCAACTACGCCTTTGCCGAAGCTGCAGCACACCAGGCGGCTGAGGGCGCGGTGGTCTGGGTGCATGACTATAACCTCTGGCTGGTGCCCAAGTATCTGCGCCAGATGCGCCCTGATGTGGTAATCTCGTTCTTTCACCACACGCCATTTCCTGCGGCTGATATGTTCAACGTGTTGCCCTGGCGGCGCGAGATCGTCGATAGCTTGCTGGCGTGCGATGTGGTGGGCTTTCATATCCCGCGCTATGCGGCCAATTTCCTGTCGGTGGTGCGCTCGATGGTCGATGTCGAGGACATCCGCCGCGAGCGCGTCTCGGAGGATTTTACGCCCGAAGGTATCGCGCTCAGCGAACGTCTGGTGCCGACGGCCTTTACGCATGAGGGGCGGCGCATACTGATCAGTGCGTTTCCTGTGGGTGTGGACGCTGAGTATATCTCCGGGCGTGCGGATGAGTACGAGACGGGGGCGGCGGTCGCGGGCATTCGCACTGAATTGGGCACGGCCAAGTTAATCATCTCCGTCTCGCGCACCGATTATACCAAGGGCAATATCGAGCAACTCCAGACCTATGAGCGCTTGTTGGAGCGTCGCCCCGAATTGCATGGCCAAGTGCGCCTGATGCACGTCTCGGTGCAGGCTAACCGCAATATGACTGCCTATGGGGAGGTCCAGACCGAGATCGAGCAATTGGCTGGGCGCATCAATGGGCGTTTTGGCAGCTTCGACTGGCAGCCTGTGGCGCTGATTGGGCAGGCGGTGCCTTTTAGCGATTTGGTGGCGTATTACCGCGCAGCCGATGTGGCTTGGATCACGCCGTTGGCTGATGGGCTTAATCTGGTGGCCCAGGAGTTTGTCGCCTCGCGCACCGAAGGTGATGGGGTGTTGGTGTTGTCTGAATTTGCCGGGGTGGCGGTGGAGTTATCCTCTGCGGTGTTGACCAATCCGTTTTCCTACAGAGCCATGGATGCCGCCATCGACCAAGCGCTGGCCATGGACGAAGACGAGCGGCGTGCCCGCATGGCCGCTTTGCGCTCAGTGGTCGAGCGCTATGATATTCGGGCCTGGGCCAGTGAGCAGCAGCGCTTGTTTGAAGCCGCAGCAGGGCACTCGACTGGCTCTCAGGCGGCTTGAGGCGACGCGGCGCAAGGCCCCACCCACCCTTTGAAACGGTAGGACACGCCCCCCAGGTCAGGCGCCCCTCCGACCTTGCGCCGCGTCACCTCAAGCCGTTTGTCTCTTGATTTTGACGTATGCCAGAGGATCGGCAAGCATACCACTGCAAAGTACGAACAAATTTATGTAAACCTGCATTGACAGTTGACATGTAATTCTACGCTGACATAGCATCTCAGCCGATGGGGGCCTTGTGGCCTCATGCCGGTGAGCGATGCTGCGGCAGCGCTAAGCCCGACACAGCGCACTCCGGCAAAAAACCGCAAGACGACGTCCCCGACTGAGCGCACTGCGCCTTGATCGGTGGCGCACTAAAGCAACGCCCGCGGCACGCCCGGTGACGCCGGCATATCAGTCGCTTGCTACCCAATGGGGAGGCGGGAGAGATGGCACTGCTCTCATTCGAACGGAAGTATCGCGTTCGCGGAGGGACGCTGATCGGAGGCGACTTGTTCGACTTCTGGATCGGTCCCTTCTACGTCGGCTTTTTCGGCGTAACGACCATGTTTTGTACCGTACTCGGCACACTCTTGATCTTGATCGGCGCCTCCCAGGGCGAAACCTGGAACGTGTGGCTGATCTCGATCGAGCCGCCTGAGCTGGAGGTCGGCCTCGGCGTCGCCCCACTCAACGAAGGCGGACTTTGGCAATTGATCACCATCCTGGCCCATGGTGCCTTCATCAGTTGGGCGCTGCGCGAGGTGGAGATCTGCCGCAAGCTGGGCATCGGCTACCATGTACCCATCGCCTTTGGGGTGGCAATCTTTGCCTACACCTCGCTGGTGGTGATCCGTCCGGTGCTGATGGGCGCCTGGGGACATGGTTTTCCTTATGGAATCTGGACCCATCTCAATTGGGTCAACAACGTCGGCTATGCCTATGGCAACTTCCACTATAACCCCGCGCACATGCTGGCAGTGACGTTCTTCTTCACGACGACACTGGCGCTGGCGCTGCATGGCTCTCTGGTCTTGTCTGCCTCCAACCCTGAAAAGGGCGAGACAGTACGCGGCCCTGAGCATGAGGACACCTACTTCCGCGACTTCATCGGCTACTCGATCGGCCCCCTCGGCATCCACCGCCTTGGGCTGTTGTTGGCGCTGAATGCGGGCTTTTGGTCGGCCATCTGTATCCTGATTTCGGGAACTGTTTGGTTCGATGTCTGGGCCGACTGGTGGTTCTGGTATGTCGATCTGCCGTGGTGGGCCGATATCGAGGGAGGCATGAATGGCTGAATATCAAAACATCTTTGCCCAACTTCAGGTCCAAGGTGGGCCTGATCTGGGGGTGCTCGAAGATGCTGACCCTAAGCAGCGCACCACTTCGGCCAGCTTCTCGCGGCTGTTGGGCGCCATCGGGAATGCTCAGATTGGGCCAATCTATCTGGGCTCCTTTGGGGTGGTTTCGCTGGCGACTGGTCTGATCTGGTTCGTGCTCTGTGGTCTGCACTTTTGGGGCCAGGCCGGCTACAATCCTGCGGTCTTCGTACGTGACTTATTCTACTTCTCGCTTGAGCCGCCCCCGGCCGAGTACGGCCTTGGCATCCCGCCGATGCGCGAGGGTGGTATGTGGCTGATCGCGAGCTTCTTCCTGCTGATTTCGGTAATGACGTGGTGGGCGCGCTCCTATCAGCTGGCCCAGCAGCTGAAGATGGGTAAGCACGTTTTCTATGCTTTTGGTGCAGCGATCTGGCTATTTCTCGTGCTCGGCCTGATCCGCCCTGTGCTGGTTGGCAGCTGGTCTGAGGCCGTGCCCTACGGCATCTTCAGTCACTTGGACTGGACGCTCAACTTCTCCGTCTACCACGGCAATCTGTTCTACAACCCGTTCCATGCACTCTCGATTGTGTTTCTTTATGGCTCGACACTGTTATTCGCCATGCATGGAGCGACCATCCTCTCAGTCTCGCGCCTCGGCGGCGACCGAGAGTTGGAGCAGATCTTTGACCGCGGGACAGCCACAGAGCGTGCTGCCTTGTTCTGGCGCTGGACCATGGGCTTCAATGCCACCATGGAGGGTATTCACCGTTGGGCCTGGTGGTTTGCCATTCTGACCCCAATCACCGGCGGCATCGGCATCCTTCTATCGGGAACTGTAGTGGATGACTGGTATCTTTGGGCGCAAATCCGTGGCTTCGGTCCCGAGTAACCCAATCGAACAAGAAAGTACCGCTCCCATGAGCCCAAGAGACAAAAGCCCCTTCGACGGTGATGGTCAGTTCAACGAGAACGACGTTGTCGTCGATGTGACAAAGCAACTAATGGTCGGGGCTGGTCTAGCCGCAGCCCTGATCCTTGTTCCTGCCGCATTCATCTATGTTTTGTATCTGGTGGGAACACTTCTGCCCCCTGAGTCGAAGGAAGCAGCCGACCCCACACCGGGCTCTTTCTCCTACTTGGAGTATCAACAAGAGCACACGATGGTTGTTCGCGTGAGCTAGGAAGCGGGTGATGCACGCCACCCCTTGGTTCAAGATCCTGGCAAAGGTGATACCGATGCATCTTTGCCAGGATCTACTCTACCGCAATAAAACTCAGCCACGAGGTGTGATCATGAACAACTCCGACCGTATACGACGTGACCGCATAGATACTATCATAATGCGCACCGTGTTTTTCTTTCTGGTGTGCATCGTCATTTTGACTGCCTTAGTACGCTTGAGTGGTCAACCGCTTTTGGCTCAATCGATGCGGGGACCGATTCAGTCAGAGCGTATCATAGATATTCAAAGTGACATCGCTGGAGCCGCACGTGTCACTGACATTGACGGTAGTATCATTGCAGATCTCAGCTCTGGTGAGGGTGTGTTTATTTCAGTCATCGATCGTGCTGTTAGGCGTGAGCGCATCAGATATGGAGCTAGTCAGGATGGGCCAGTACACCTGCGGCTTCGTGAAGGGGACAAACTTTCCATACATGACCCGGTAACCGGGCATGAGATCAACATAATGGGTTATGGCCCTGACAATATTGCAGCTATTGCAACATTATTAGTTAGGAATTGACATTTTAGAATTTGCTTATTTTTTAATGTAAAAATAAGTTGTATTTTGTATTTTGATGTAAAAACCTCATTCCTCGTGACCTTTCCCCTATTGCTCCATCGTTTGTGACGAGGGTCTGCGGATTTGCTTTTCGTGTTCCTTGCAGTCAGTCTGGGCAGGTGCGCCGGGCGCGAAGCCCTCAGAGCCTGTCTGACATAGGGATTAAGGTTTACAATATGTTGCGCACCTGCGGAGGAGCATGTTGATGCTTGCGATGTAGAGGCAAGCGCGGGCGGTCTTGATCAGGCGTTCGCAATCTTTGTCGAGCCGACAGTTTCGGTCGAACCACGCGAAGGAGCGCTCGACGACCCATCGGCGAGGCAAGAGGACGAAACCCTCGGCGCCACGGGGGCGGCGAACGATTTCGAGGCTTGGGGCGGCCTCGCCGATCAGCGCAGTTTCCAGCTTTTCGCCGGCGTCGCCTGCATCGGCAAAGAGCGTTTCGAGCCAGACGAAGCGCTTGCGCAGCCCCTTGAGCGTGACAGCGGCGGCGTCGCGGTCCTGCGTATCCCTGCGGTGAGTGCCGTCTTTTGGGTTTTTGGTGATTGTTGCAGGCTGTCCTTATGGATGACCATAAGGACAGACCCTTGGTTGCGCGGCTTGAGGTCGTGGACAGTGGCCGGCGGCGCTTTTGGAGCGATGCCGAGAAGCTTCGTATCGTTGCTGAGAGCATGGCGGGGCATCGGCAGGTCTCGGCGACGGCGCGCCGCCATGGCATCAAGCGCTCGCAGCTGAACACGTGGCGTCGGCTGGTGCGCGAGGGCCGGTTGCTGAGCATGGCGGCGGCTGAACCGGCGCCTGCGTTTACGCCCGTGACGGTGGCGGATGATGGGCCGGAGCCCTTGCCCCCGCCTGCCGCTTCAGCGCTGCCCGAGCGGGATGGCGGGCAGGAGCGCGCCGAGATCGTGCTGATGGGCGGGCGGCGGTTGATCGTGTCGGTGGCGATCGATGATGCGGCCCTGGCGCGGCTGGTGGCGGCGCTGGAGCGGGCATGATTGCGCTGCCGCCGGGGGCGCGGGTATGGCTTGCCTGTGGGGGGACTGACATGCGCCGCGGCATGCCGGGGCTGTCGCTGATGGTGCGAGGCAGGGCCTCGGACGCGACCCCTTCGGCGGCGACCTGTTCTTGTTCCGGGGCAAGCGCGCTGACCTGATCAAGATTCTCTGGCATGACGGGGTTGGCCTGTCGCTCTACGCCAAACGGCTGGAGAAGGGTCGCTTTATTTGGCCCGCTCCCAAGGACGGCACGGTTGCGATCTCGGCGGCGCAGATGTCCTATCTGCTGGACGGGATCGACTGGCGCAATCCGCGTCACACTTGGAAGCCGGAGGCGGCTGGATAACGGACTGGTTTTCGGTCGATTTTTCTGAGCTGGGTCAGCAGTTTGTGCTATACTGCACCCATGGCTGGACCCACCTCAGACCGCACCGACGACCCCATCGATCCCGCCCGGGAGATCGCGCGCTTGCGGGCCGCTCTTGCCCTCTCCGAGGCGCGCGTCGTCCACGCCGAGGCCGAGGCGGCCAGGGCACGCGCGGTCCAGTCCGGCACCGAAGCGCTGATCGCGCATCTGCGCCTTGAGATCGAGAAGCTCCGGCGCGAGCTTTACGGTCGGCGCTCTGAGCGCAAACAGCGCCTGCTCGATCAACTCGAACTGCAGCTCGAAGAGGTGGAAGCCACCGCCACCCAAGACGAGGCCCACGCCGAAGCGGCCGCGGCCCAAACCAAGACCCAAGTCGCTGCCTTCGAGCGCCGCAAGCCTCAGCGCGAACCCTTCCCCGAGCATCTGCCACGCGAGCGGGTGGTGATCGAGGCGCCCTGCAGCTGCCCCGCCTGCGGCTCATCGCGGCTCGTCAAAATGGGCGAGGACATCACCGAGACCCTCGAAGTCGTGCCGCGCCAATGGAAAGTGCTCCAGACGGTGCGCGAGAAGTTCACTTGTCGCGATTGCGAGAAGATCACTCAGCCACCGGCGCCGTTCCACCCCACTCCACGCGGGTGGGCCGGGCCCAGCCTGCTGGCAATGATCCTGTTCGAGAAGTTCGGCCAGCATCAGCCCCTTAGAGCCCGTCCGACATAGGGATTAAGGTTTACAGTATGTTGCGCACCTGCGGATTAGCATGTTGATGCTTGCGATGTAGAGGCAGGCGCGGGCGGTTTTGATCAGGCGCTCGCAATCCTTGTCGAGCCGACGGTTTCGGCCGAACCACGCGAAGGAGCGCTCGACGACCCATCTGCGGGG
>JBCDHK010000142.1:0-8938 GCA_038750185.1 Pseudomonadota bacterium | reverse complement strand
GGCCTTGGCTGACCAGCACCTTTGACTGGTTCTTGGTGCTCTCGGTCGACCTCATGCTACTGTTCTGCCTCGCGCTGATCGTGCTGCCGGTCGGCTCGGTGCGCATCGGCGGCAAGGACGCCAAACCCGAATAGGAGTAATCGGGCTTGGCGTCCTTGCCGCCGATGCGCACCGAGCCGACCGGCAGCACGATCAGCGCGAGGCAGAACAGTAGCATGAGGTCGACCGAGAGCACCAAGAACCAGTCAAAGGTGCTGGTCAGCCAAGGCCGGAGCCAGCCGAAGAACTCGGCGGAGGCTTCCTGATTGGCAAGTGAAATCAGCACGAATCCCATGATGACGATGCTGGAAATCGCAAAGACGGGGTTGTGGATATCCAGGCCGAACGGACGGATATTGTCCTGGCCCAATTCGAAGTCGGTCTTAAAGTCTGGGTCTATTGGCTCTGATACGAGCTTATCCGACGTATCGACCATTTTTTTCTCCCTGTTTTATGTCGAAACTTTATCGGATCAGACATGGCCGTGCGAGGCAAGGCCTTTCATACATCTATAATGCCGCATGTCTTGTCCGCGCCCGACCGGGGACCGACCGAGGACCCACCGGGCGGCATCCACCTCAAAACCGTGTAAAGCCACCAGCACACAGCAAAAAATTGGCCCGGCGATCGGATCTCCCCGCACGCCTTCCAAGACCAGCCTCCAGGAGCCCCCATGCCCAGCCGAGAACCCCGCCCCGAACCCCGCCCCGAACCCAAGTCCTACACCGTCACCTGGCTGGAGATGGCCACCCCGCCCGCACGCCTGCCCCCGCGCCCAGCAGACCAGGACTTGGCGCTCATCGAGGCCGCCGATCCGCCAGTGGCGTACTTCCTCTATCTCTACACTACCGTCGGGCGCGACTGGTATTGGGACGACTGGCATAACCGCCCGGAGGCGGAGGTGGCGGCGTTTGTCGGTGATCCGCAGGTCACGCTGACCACGCTCTTGGTCGAGGGCTGGCCGGGGGGCTTTTTCATGCTGGATACGCGCCAGGCGGGCGTCTGCGATCTGGCCTATTTCGGCCTTGTCCCCCAAGCGATCGGGCGCGGGCTCGGAGCGTGGCTGCTCGGCGAGGCGGTGGCGGCGGCCTGGGCGCGCCCTGGCGTGAGCCGTCTTAGCGTCAACACCTGCACCCTGGATCATCCGCGCGCGCTGGGAAATTACCGGCGCCTTGGCTTTGAGCCGGTGCGGGTGCGTACGATTGCCAGGCCGTGAGGGGCCGCGAGGCGAGCGCAAAGCCGCTGATGTATGCAAGCTGTCGCCGCGTTGGCGTCTCTTTGCGCAAAACCAAAATTTAATCCTGATTTATTGCGGTGGTCTTTCGGAGCACGTTACATCTTCAGACATATGATTCGGAAAGGGAGTCGATGTTCGATCCGGCACGTGCCTACACCTTTCACATCGAGCTGACCGACAAATGCAACGCCGGCTGCCCGATGTGCCCGAGGACCGATCATCTGAACGGCTGCCGTCCCAATCGCGAGGTGGTCAAGAACGTCGAGTTGGGTCTGGCCGACTTCCAACTCCATTTCGACGACGCCTTCGCCGCGCGCACCAAGGAGGTGATCTTCGGCGGCGCCTACGGCGATCCGCTGGCCGGGCGCGAGTTGCTGGAGATCGTCGAACACCTCACCGCGCGCGGCGTGCGCGTGGCCATCGCCACCAACGGCAGTCTGCGCAAGCCCGAGTGGTGGGCGCGTTTGGGGAAGGCCATGCGCGGTGGCTCGCGCCTGGAACTGCACATCGACGGGCTGGAAGACACCAACGCCCTCTACCGCGTCAACACCCGCTACGAGCGCATCATCGAGAACGCCCGCGCCTACATCGCCGCCGGTGCCACCGCCGAGTGGCACTTCATCATCTTTCGCCACAACCAGCACCAGATCGAAGAAGCGTTCGAGCGCTCGCAAATGCTGGGCTTTGCCAAATTCGTGCTGATCGACACCGTGCGTTTCGGCCCCGAGGGCCGGTTTCGCTATGTGATGCCCGGTGGCCAGGAGCGCCATCTCGAAGCGCCGACGGTGCGCGCTGCCGATTATCGCCGCGAGGGCGATGTGCTCACGCTGGTCGCCGCCGAAGAGGAGCGCCCAGCGCTCAAGGGCGGGCGTATCGAGTGCAAATCGGCCGTGCGCAACAGCCCCTATATCTCGGCCCACGGCGCGGTGTCGGCGTGTTGCTGGGTGACGGGCTCGGTCGAGGAACAACGGTTTTTCGCCCAGCATGGGCTGGCGTCTGAGCGCTACAACATCCGCAACCGACCGCTGGAGGAAATCCTGCTCGACGAACCCTTTGCCAGCCTCTATGCGCGCGCCTGGCAGGCCGATGCCTTGCCGACCTGCCGCCACAAATGCGGCAAGATGCGGCGCAACCGCCGCAACGCGTTCTAGGGCCAGGCGCATGGTCTGCAACCACTCGATGACGAGGCGATCCAGGGCGCGACGTAAGGCGCGATCCGGTGTGCGACCTAGTACAATCCGCTCGCAAGCCGCAGGGGTGACACTGAGTGGTACCCGCTTGGTTTGAGCCGTAACTTTCACCCCGAACGCCAAGTGCCAGCGGGCGCTGCACCGCACTCCCGCGCACCCCAAGCGGCTGGGCAACAGTGCCCGAAACTGCCCAAAACCACCCGAAAGCGCCACGGGGCAGCAAGATCCCGGGCGCGATACAGGAAACCGCCCACGCCGACTAGAAGGACGAAAACATGAATGAAAATCGTAATTTCAGTGCATCCGACACCCGCCTCGACCGCCGCGTCGCCCGCGATGCCAAGGAGCGCCTGACCGAAGACCTGCGCCGGCTGATCCTGACGCTCAAACTCGAACCGGGCTCCCACCTGGACGAAACCGGGCTCAGCCAGGAATACGGCATCTCGCGCACGCCCTTGCGCGATGTCTTCCGCCAGCTTGCCGGCGAGGGCTACATCCTGTTGCGCGACAATCGCGGTGCCATGGTCGCGCCCATGAACCACAAAACGCTGCGCCTGTTTTTGCAGACCGCGCCGCTGATCTACACCGCCATTGCGCGTCTGGCAGCCGAGAACGCCCAAGCCCACCACATCACAGCCCTGCGCGAGGCCCAGGACACGTTTCGCCAAGCCGTGGCCAGCGGTGCGGTGGCCGAGATCGTCTACACCCACGCGCTGTTTCATCAGTGCCTTGGCGAGATCTCGGAAAACCCCTATCTCCAGCCCAGCCTGCAACGCGTGGTGATCGACCATGCCCGCATTGGGCTGAGCTTTTGGCAGGGTCCACAAGCCAGCATGGCCGAAGTCATGGCCCAGGCCGCCGAGCATCAGGACCGTCTGATCGCGCTCCTGGAGGCACGCGATGTCGAGGCCACGGTAGCGCTCAGCTTGGCGCAATGGACGCTCTCACGCACGCATTTCGAGGCAGCGGCGCGCCCCGAGCCCCTGCCCCTCGATGCGGGGCGGTGAGTGGTTGGGTGCGACCTAAATTGGTATTAACCGGTTGATCGCCATCCCCACCCCGGTTAGGACGCGCCGACACGCCAGTCAGCCCCAGACCGGGAGGGACCGCCCATGGCCTACAAGACCATCGTCGTCGAGACCCGCGACCACGTCGGGCTGATCACCCTGGATCGCCCCAAGGCGATGAACGCGCTCAATGCCGAGTTGATGCGCGAGTTGGGCCAGGCGCTGGCGCGGTTTGAGGCCGATGACAGCGTCGGTGCCATGGTGATCACCGGCAGCGAAAAAGCCTTTGCGGCGGGGGCCGACATCAAGGAGATGCGCCCCAAGTCCTTCGTCGATGTCTACCGCGAGGATTTTATCACCGCCGAGTGGGAGGCGGTCACGCGCTGTCGCAAGCCCGTCATTGCCGCTGTGGCCGGCTATGCGCTCGGGGGTGGGTGCGAGCTGGCGATGATGTGCGATTTCATCCTGGCGGCAGATACGGCCAAATTCGGCCAGCCCGAGATCAATCTTGGCGTCATGCCAGGCGCCGGCGGCTCGCAGCGCCTGACACGCTTTGTCGGCAAGTCCAAATCCATGGAGATGAACCTGACGGGGCGCTTCATGGATGCGGCTGAGGCCGAGCGCTCGGGGCTGGTCTCGCGCATCGTCAAGGCCGACGATCTGATCGACGAGGCCGTGGCCACCGCCGCCAAGATCGCCGACAAGGCGCCGCTGGCGGTGATGGCGACCAAGGAGGCGGTCAATCGTGCCTATGAGACCACGCTGGCCGAGGGCGTGCGGTTTGAGCGGCGGATGTTTCATGCGCTGTTTGCCACCGAAGACCAGAAAGAGGGCATGGACGCCTTCACCGAGAAACGCTCGGCCAAGTTCAAGGGCCAATAGGGCGCGGGTAAAATCGCTCCGGCGTTGACCCGCCAGGGGGCTTGGGCTACATCCGCGCTCCTGAGAGTGAACAGAACAACCGGAACTCCGAATCGATGGCCAACTCGCCCCAGGCACGCAAACGCATCCGTCAGATCGAACGCCGCACCGCTGTCAACAAAGCCCGGCGCTCGCGGGTACGCACCTTCATTCGCCGTGTCGAGGAGGCGATCGCCTCGGGCGATCAGACCGTGGCGCTGGACGCTCTCAAAGCGGCCCAGCCCGAGATCATGCGCGGCGCCAACAAGGGCGTGATGCACGCCAACACCGCCAGCCGTAAGATTTCGCGTCTGCACGCGCGCATTAAGAAAATGGCGGCCTGAGCGGCGCCAGCGCGCCCATCAACCCCGTTCCAGGATTGGATTTATCGCACGCGGCCAGCCGGGCGCGTGCCTTTTGGTGCGTCCAAATCCCATATCAAGATGTTCTGGTTTCCTTCAGCTTGATTTATCTGAGCAAAGTATCATAAGCTCTTGATGCGTGAGAAGTTGTATCGCTGCGCGCTCAAGACGATTACTGCACCAATTGGCGCTAAAAGTCGCACGAAGTTCGTATCACTTGTGGTTGGCTGCACACATCTTAGACTTTAGTCTAAGGTGCTGTGACGTATTTGCGACGAAAAATTACTATGAACAACTTGGCTAAAACTTGTCGAGTCGAGTCGGAAAATCATTGCCTGCTGCCTGTGCCAGCGCGTACCCAGACAGAGCGCCGTTGCAAACCAGGGGAATCTCTGCATGCCGCAGGCCATTGCTACTGTGGACGAAGCCAACCCGGCTGATGCCTATGCTGCACTGCGTGCGGCACCGGAAGCGGTGCTCATCGACGTGCGCAGCCACGCTGAGTGGAGCTTTGTCGGCATCACCGATCTGAGCGCCCTCCACGGCGAGCCATGGCTGATCGAATGGGCGGGCTATCCACATATGGAGCGCAACCTGGACTTCGTCGAACAGATCAGGGCGCGGATTGGCGAAAAAATTCCGCCGCGGTTGTTTTTTCTTTGCCGCTCCGGCGTGCGTTCACTGGCGGCGGCGCAGGCGGTAGCGGCGTCTTATGCCGCTGAGGGCCTGGCACTGCACTGCACCAACATCACCGAGGGCTTCGAAGGCGACCGCAACGCCGACGGACACCGAGGGCAGGCAGAAGGCTGGAAAGCACGCGGGCTGCCGTGGGTTCAGAGTTGAGACGATAATTCAGGGCCGAGCGGCGCGACCCCCTTCGCGCCACTAAAGAGCCCAAGCGAAACGCGAACGGGACAAGGATCGGAATGAACACTCAGGCGACCAACACCGGCATGGGCACCCCCGGGACAGGCAAAAGCCCCGCCGACGTCGACGCCCCCGCCCTCGCGCGCATTTGGGAGTGTGCCCTCCAGGCCGCGCGCACCGAACTCGGCGAGGACTGCGTCGAACAATGGATCAAACCGGTACGCCTGAAGAGCCTCAACCGCGATCTCGCCACCGTGGCCGCGCCCACCGGCTTTCTCGCCGATTGGGTCGAGAGCAACTACGGCCTGCCCATGCTGCGCGCGCTCCAGCAGGTGATGCCGGGGGTGCGCCGCATCGTCATGACCGTCGAGCAGGCCCCCCAGCCCGTGCGCAAGCCCGCGCCCGTAGCCGCGCCAGCTACTCCGACCAGCAGCGAGGGCGGCGGCGATGAGCTGCAATCGGCCCCGCTCGATCCGCGCTTTACATTTGACAGCTTTGTCGTCGGCAAGCCCAACGAGCTGGCCCATGCCGCGGCACGGCGCGTGGCTGAGTCGTGCGATGCCTCGTTCAATCCGGTGTTTCTCTATGGCGGTGTGGGGCTCGGCAAGACCCACCTGATGCACGCCATCGGTCTGCACATTGCCGAGCACCGCCCCGAGATGCGCGTGCTCTATCTCTCGGCCGAGCAGTTCATGTATCGCTTTATCCAGGCGCTGCGCTTTCGCGATACCATGACCTTCAAGCAGCACTTCCGCTCAGTCGATGTGCTGATGATCGACGACGTGCAGTTTATCGCGGGCAAGGATTCGACGCAGGACGAATTCTTCCACACCTTCAACGTGTTGATCGATCAGAAAAAGCAGATCGTGATCTCGGGCGATCGCTCGCCAGATCGCATCGACGGCATGGAGGACCGCATCAAGTCGCGCCTGCAATGGGGCCTGGTGGTCGACATCCACCCGACCGATTATGAGCTGCGCCTTGGCATCCTCCAGCAAAAGGCCGAGGCCGCCATTGCCACCACACCCGGCATCGATATCGAGCCTAAGGTGCTGGAGTTTCTGGCCCATCGCATCTCCTCCAACGTGCGGGTGCTGGAGGGCGCGCTGACGCGGCTCTTCGCCTTTGCCTCGCTGGTGGGCCGGCGCATCGATATGGACATGACCCAGGAGTGTCTCTCGGACCTGCTGCGCTCGTCGGAGCGCAAGGTCACCATCGAGGACATCAAGCGCAAGGTCTGCGATCACTACAACCTGCGCCTCTCCGACATCACCTCCTCGCGCCGCGCCCGCGCCGTGGCACGCCCGCGCCAGGTGGCGATGTATCTCTCCAAGACCCTGACCGCCAAGTCGTTGCCCGAGATCGGACGAGGCTTTGGTGGGCGCGACCACACCACCGTGATCCACGCCGTGCGCAAGATCGAGGAGCTGCTGGCCACCGACGCCCAGCTTTCCGAGGATGTGGAGCTCTTGCGCCGCATGCTGGAGGCGTAACGGCCCTCATTCACCAAGGCCGAAGTGGGCGATGGCCAACGCGATGATCTCGGCATGGATGGCCGCGCGCTCAGTGCCTTGGGGGTCGGAGCAGACCGGGTCGTCGTTTTCCTCGATCAAGATCGCCACGGCGCGGGGTTTACAAAGCGGCATGGCGCTGAAGTGCATGGCCGGTGCGATCACCCGGTGTTCGGCCTCGGGCAGATGCGCCAGCAAACCGCTGCCCGCCGCACTCACATCGGTGCCACCCAGGCGTTGCTCGGGCGTGCCAAGCGTGACGATGGCCACCTCGGGGATCGTCTCGGCGGCCAAGGCAGCGTCGATGCCTTGGGTGAGCCCGGGATCGATGGCAAGCACCGCCGAGACCGCCTCATCGCGATAGGACGCCTCCCAGCGCTCGGCATCGATGGCGCCCAGATCGATCCCGACCTCCTGGAGTTGGGTGCAAAACTGCGATGCCGCCCCGACCTCGGCACAGTAGTCGGCCATGCCAGTGCGCGCGCCGCGCAAGCCGCCGAGCGAGAGCGCCGTCCAACCGCCATAGGAAAAGCCGATGGCATAGCGCTCTGCTGTCAGAACGGGCGCGAGCTTGGTGCTGAGCGCAGCTTGGGCTGCTGCGAAATCCTGGGTGCGGGTCCAGTGGTCGAGGCCTGCGATCAGGTCAAAGTCGCGAAATGTGGTGTTGGGATGATCGACCGCCAGCACCACCGCGCCCGCCTCTGCCAACCCCGCGCCGAGCCACGACAGCGCGCGCGCCGCGCCGCCCAGCCCATGCGACATCAGCACCAGCGGATAGCGCCCCTCTGCCAGGGGCGCGTCCTCGCGGGCCGCCACGCCGTAAAACACCGGATTATCGCCATAGACAATGGGCGTGCCCCCAGGCGCTGCCGGATACCACAGCGTCACCTGCATGGGGCGGCCGTGGTGGGGGGCGTCGATGCTGCGGATTATCAGCCCCGGCGTGTCCTTGGCGGGCGTGTCCTCGGCACTGGCAAAACCGCCGCCAAGCGCCAGGGCCGCGCCGAGAGCGCTTGCGATGGCTGATCCTGATTGCATCGTCTCGACCTCCTGGGCGCATGGTATCTATTTGCAACCAAGACGCACCCTGCACGCGCGGTCAAGGCAAAACGGCAGCGCACGACAGCCCACGGCAGCCCACGGCAGCCTACTGGGGCCATGCCGCGCCATTTTCGCAGCGCAACGGGATTGATCCGCGCCCCGGATCGGTTCTAGTCTCGTTTTCCGTCTTTGGCGGGGTTGCGGCGTGTCCCTCGGGCGCGCAGCAGGCAAGAGTTTGGCGGCGAAAGACCAGAGCCCATGAAAGTCAGCATCGAACGGGCCGCGCTGTTGCGCGCCATGAGCCGCGCCCAAGGGGTGGTCGAGCGGCGCAACACCATCCCGATCCTGGCCAATGTGGCGTTGGAGAGTGCGGACGGCCAGATGCGCCTGCGCACCACCGATCTCGACATCGAACTGATCGAGACCTTGCCCGCCAGCGTCGCCGAGCCGGGTTCGACCACGGTGGCGGCCAGCATGTTGTTCGAGATCGTGCGCAAGCTGCCCGACGGGGCCGAGGTGGCGCTCACGCTGGAGCCCGAGCCGGGCCGCCTCGATATCCGCGCCGGGCGCTCGAAGTTTGCGCTCGCCACACTGCCGCTCTCGGATTTTCCCGAGATGGCCACCAACACCTACGACATTTCCTTTCAGGCCCCGGCCAGCGAGGTGTCACGCCTGTTCGAGAAGGCCCGCTTTGCCGTCTCGACCGAAGAGACGCGCTATTACTTGAACGGCGTCTACATGCACGTGGCCGAGAGCCCCGAGGGCCGGCGCCTGCGCGCGGTCG
>JBCDHK010000141.1:0-8995 GCA_038750185.1 Pseudomonadota bacterium | reverse complement strand
GTGGCCACTTGGATCACAGTGGCGTAGTCGAGCGCCCAGTGAAACGCGAGATAGGTCACGCTGACCCCGACGATGGCCAGCGCCAGGATGCGCCCGCCTTCCTCGCGCAGCGGCGTGATCATGTCGCGGCTGTCAGGGCGCGAGAGCGCCCAGAGCAGCAGCCCGAGCCCACCGATCAAATAGCGCCAGACCGAGGTCTCGGGCCCCGAGACCCGGCTGAGCACGGCGAAGAATTCCGAGGAGGCATGGCCGCAAACGCCGACAAACGCCGCCAGATAGGCCCAGCGCGCGGGGATGTTCATGGTGCGGCTCCTTCGATCTCACGGCCAAAGCGGGCCAGGCTCTCGGCCAAGCGCTCGGGCGCCTCTTGGGGTAGGAGATGGCCGGCCTCGGCCCAGTCCTCGCGCCGCGCATCAGGCAGGGTGGCGTAGAGGCGCTCGACGACCTCGGGATCGAGAAACACCCGGTCCTGGAGCCCGGTGATGTTGAGGATGGGCAGGCTGAGCCTCGACCAGTCCAGCGCCCAGTCGGTCGTCTGGGCGTTGCGCATCAGGTTCATGTGGCCGTGCTCGGGGGGCAGGGGCTCATAGCCGCCTTGCAGGAAATCGTCCTTGGCGCGGGTGGCCATGTCCTGGTTGACCAACAGCGGAAACAGCGCATCGAGAAACAGTTTGACGCCGCCATGGGCCACCAAGAGCGGCATGGCCTCATTGACCCAAGCAATGCGCGGGCCGATTTCGCGCAGCGTGTTGAGCAGGACAAGCCCCGCCGCCGGTGTGCCGCCGAGCACCGCGCGCGCCGCATAGAGCCCGCCGATGGAAAGCCCGACCAACACCGTGCGCTCGGGCGCCACATGGGCGAGCAGCGCCTGGAGATCGGAGACGATCAGCGTCTCGTCCAACTCGACCCCGGCAAAGGGGCTCCCGGCTTGCCCGCGCAGATCGTAGCTGAGCGTGCCAAAGCCCGCCGCGCGCAGGGCAGGGGCCACCGCCGTCTCCCACGCTGCGGTCGAGCCGGTGAGCGCATTGACAAAGGCAAACGTCGGCGCCCCCGTCCGGCTCGGCGCGGTATGCTCGTAGTAGAGCGCATTGCGATCGTCGAAGGCGAGACTGGGCATGGCAGAGATCCTGAGACGGGGTTTTTTGTGGAGATGTCTGCAACGCCAGCGCCGGCAACCCCTCAATCGCGCTTTGATGGCTTGCTTGCGCGCGCGCCACTCGCCAAGCTGGGCTGATACAAAAGGAGGCAGCGCATGACCAACGCCGCGCCGATCATGACCTGGTTCGACGGAAAATGGCACCCCGGCAACTATCCCATTCTGGGTGCGGCCGATCATGCCACCTGGCTCGGCTCGCTGGTGTTCGATGGGGCGCGCGCCTTTGAGGGCGTCACCCCCGATCTCGATCTGCACTGCGCGCGCACCAACGAATCGGCGCGGCGCATGGGGCTTTCGCCCACGCTCTCCGACGGCGAGTTGACCGAACTTGCCCTGGAGGGGATCTCGCTGTTCGAGCCGCGCGCCGATCTCTATATCCGTCCGATGATCTGGGCGCAGGGCTATGGCGCGCTCATGGTCGCCCCCGATCCCGACACCACGGCGCTGGCTGTGTGTATCGAGGCCCGCCCGATGCCCGAGCTACCCGAGGGCCACTCGATCACCACAACGCGCTTTCGCCGCCCAACCCTGGATTGCGCCACCACCGACGTCAAAGCCGGCTGCCTCTATCCCAACAACGCCCGCATGCTGGTCGAGGCGCGGCGGAAGGGCTTTGACAATGCCATCGTGTTGGACGCGCTTGGCAATGTGGCCGAGACCGCAACCTCCAATATCTTTCTGGTGCGCGGGGGCGAGGTGTTCACGCCGGTGCCAAACGGCTGTTTTCTGAACGGCATCACCCGCCAGCGCATCATCGCCTTGTTGCGGGCCGATGGCGTGGTGGTGCACGAGACCACGCTCAGCCTGGACGACTTCGCCACCGCCGAAGAGATCTTTACCACCGGCAACGCGCTGAAGGTGGTCGCGATCACACGCTTTGATGAGCGCCGCTTGGCGCACGGCCCCATGGCGCAGCGCGCGCGCAGCCTCTATTGGGAATTCGCGCACGAAAAAGCCTGAGCGGCTTGCATGTCGTTGCCAATGTAACTTAATCCAGTGTCCCGTCTTTCCTATTCGCAAAGCCTGGAGCGCCCGATGCCTTCGTCCCAAGCAGTTCGCGTCAAGATCTGCGGGCCGACCCGGCTCGAAGAGGCGCTGCAGGCTGTCGAGGCGGGGGCTTCTTATATCGGGCTGGTGTTCTTTCCGCCCTCGCCGCGAGCGCTGACACCCGAACAGGCGCTTCCGATCCTGCAGGCCATCCCCGAGCACGTCACCCGCGTCGCCCTCACCGTCGATGCCGAGGACGCGCTGATCGATACCTTGGCCCGCCTGCCCCTCGATATGCTCCAGTTGCACGGCTGGGAGAGCCCTCAGCGTGTGGCCCAACTGCGCGCGCGCCTGGGGTTGCCGATGATGAAGGCCATCGGGGTGCGCACTCTGGATGATCTCGACCAGGTTCCGATCTATGCGGGCGTGGCCGATCAGATCCTCATCGATGCCAAAGCGCCCGAGGGCGCCAGCCGCCCCGGCGGCAACGCGCTCGCCTTCGACTGGAACCTGATCGCAGGCTACGACTGGCCCTGTCCTTGGATGCTGGCTGGCGGTCTCACGCCCGACAATGCCGCCGAAGCCGTGGCGCGGACCGGCGCGCGCCAACTCGATGTCTCTTCGGGCGTCGAGAGCACCCCAGGCCGCAAGGATCCCGCGCTCATGCGCGCTTTCGTGGCAGCCGCCCGTCACGCCGCCCCATCGACAAGGGCGCGGCTTCGCGGTAGCTGATCCTTAACCGACAAGGAGCCCGCCATGAACGAGACCCTGCCCAACAGCTTTCGTACCGGCCCCGACGAGCAAGGCCGCTTCGGCCAGTTCGGCGGGCGCTTCGTCTCCGAGACGCTGATGCCGCTGATCCTCGATCTGCAAGCTGAATACGAAAAAGCCCGCCACGACGACGCCTTCTGGGCCGAGATGAACGACCTCTGGACCCATTACGTCGGCCGCCCCAGCCCGCTCTATTTCGCCGAGCGCCTGACCGAGCGCTTAGGTGGCGCCCAGATCTGGATGAAGCGCGACGAGCTCAACCACACCGGCGCGCACAAGATCAACAATGTCCTCGGCCAGATCCTTCTGGCGCGGCGCATGGGCAAAAAGCGCATCATCGCCGAGACAGGCGCCGGCCAACACGGCGTGGCCACTGCCACCGTCTGCGCGCGCTTTGGCTTGGAGTGCATCGTCTTCATGGGCGCGACCGACGTGGAGCGCCAGCGCCCCAACGTCTTTCGCATGGAGTTGCTCGGCGCCAAGGTGGTGCCGGTGACCTCGGGCCGCGCCACCCTCAAAGACGCCATGAACGAGGCGCTGCGCGACTGGGTGACCAACGTCGAGAGCACCTTCTACTGCATCGGCACCGTCGCAGGCCCCCACCCATACCCGGCCATGGTGCGCGATTTCCAATCGGTGATCGGGCGCGAGTGCCGCGAGCAGATGCTGGCCCGCACCGGGCGCCTGCCCGACACTCTGATCGCCTGCATCGGCGGCGGCTCCAACGCCATGGGCCTGTTCCACCCCTTCCTCGACGACGAAGTCGAGATCATCGGCGTCGAAGCCGGTGGCCACGGGGTCGACGCGCGCATGGAGCACGCAGCCTCGCTGACCGGCGGGCGCCCCGGCGTATTGCACGGCAACCGCACCTATCTCCTCCAGGATGAGGCCGGTCAGATCCTCGAAGGCCATTCGATCTCGGCGGGGCTCGATTACCCCGGCATCGGTCCCGAACACGCCTGGCTCCATGATCTCGGACGCGTCAAATACGTCAGCGTCACCGACCGCGAGGCGCTCGACGCCTTCCAATTGTGCTGTCAGGCCGAGGGCATCATCCCGGCCCTAGAGCCAGCCCATGCGCTGGCCCACGTCGCCAAGATCGCGCCCGACCTGCCACCCGAGCACCTGCTGGTGATGAACATGTGCGGGCGCGGCGACAAGGACATCTTCACCGTCGCCGACGCGCTCGGGCAACAGGTCTGAGCCAACGCTCAACGCTGGGCGATTGCGTTTGCGATCAACCCACTGGCCCCCTCGACATGGGGGCCACTCCGGCGTATAGCCGCGTCTCGCGCCCGGTGTGAGGCTGGCATGGCGCTGGCCAGGGCGCACAAGACACGGTGAAAGGGCCGAAGGACCAATGGCGAAATTTTATATCGGGGATCTGGTGGTCCTGAAGTCCGGCTCGATGCGCATGTGCGTCGAGGATGCCACGGAAGAGCAGATCACTACCGTTTGGTGCAACGAGGGTGTCATCGGGCGCGACACCTTCAACCCCGCGCTGCTCAACAAATGGGAAGACCGTGGCGACCGCTCGTTCCAGGGCGGGCGCGGCAACTTTGGCGATCGTGATCGTGGTGGCTCGCGCGGCGGCTTCAATGGCGGTGGTGACCGAGGCGGCGACCGTGACCGGGGCGGGCGCGACTTTGGCGACCGCGACCGCGGCGGCTATGATGATCGCCCCCCCCGCAAGCACGGCTGGGACGGCAAGCCGCGCGACAAAAAACACTTCCGCAAGGACGACTGAGGCCTGCGATGACGCGCATCGCCCAAACCTTCGCCCGCCTCGCTGAGGAAGACCGCGCCGCTTTCGTGGCCTTCGTTATGGCGGGCGATCCGGATGCCGAACGCTCGGGGGCGATCCTGGCCGGGCTGCCCGAAGCCGGGGTCGATGTGATCGAGATCGGCATGCCCTTCACCGATCCCATGGCCGACGGCCCGGCAATCCAACGCGCCGGCCAGCGCGCTCTGGCCAGTGGGCAAACGCTCACTGGCACGCTGGAGATGGTGCGCGCCTTTCGCCAGGGCGATGCGGCCACACCGATCATCCTGATGGGCTATTATAATCCGGTCTACTCCATGGGGGTCGAGGTGTTTCTCAAAGCCGCAGCCGAGGCCGGTGTCGATGGCCTGATCGTCGTCGATCTGCCGCCCGAAGAAGACACCGAGCTTTGCCTGCCCGCCAAGGCCGCCGGCCTCGATTTCATCCGCCTAGCCACACCGACCACCGACGCACGCCGCCTGCCCGCCGTACTCGCCAACACCTCGGGCTTTGTCTACTACGTCTCGATTACCGGCATCACCGGCGCCGCTGCTGCCCAAGCCGACACGGTTGCGCCGGAAGTCGAGCGCATCAAGACTGCTTCCGGGTTGCCGGTTTGCGTTGGCTTTGGCGTCAAAACCCCCGAGAATGCCGCCGAGATTGCCCGCGTGGCCGACGGCGTGGTGGTCGGCTCGGCCATCGTCGAGCGCATCGGCGCGGGCGAGAGTGCCGAGACGGTGCTGGCTTTCGTCAAATCGCTAAGCGATGCCGCCCACGCAGCCCGCCGATGAGCAGCGATCCGTATGTGCTTGATAGCTTAGAGGCGCTCGACGCGCTCTACGGCGAGCCGTCTTCCGCGTCGTTGATCAAGGAACTGCCCGCGATCAGCCCTGATTACGCGCGTTTTATCGAGACCGCACCTTTTGCGCTACTGGCCAGCAATGGGCCCAAGGGGATCGATGTTTCGCCCCGCGGTGATCCGGCGCCGCTGGCGCGTGTGGACGATCCTAACACGCTGCTGATCCCTGATCGCCGTGGTAATAACCGTCTCGATACGCTGCGCAATCTGGTGCGCGATCCGCGCATTGGCGTGTTGTTTCTCATTCCCGGCGTCGGTGAGACCATCCGCGTTATCGGTCGCGCCGCTCTCACTGTCGACCCTGCGCTGCTGGCGCGCTTTGAGCATCGTGCAAAACCGCCCGCGACAGTGATGCGCATTACCGTCGAGCGGGTGTTCTTTCAGTGTCAGAAAGCCGTAGTGCGCTCGGGGCTCTGGCGCGCCGAGAGCCAGATCGCGCGCAGTGATCTGCCCTCGACCGGTGCCATGTTGCAGGCAATGTCCAGTGATGATTTCGATGGTGCCGCCTACGACGCCGAATACCCAGAGCGCATGCAGCGCACCATGTATTGAAGGGGAGAGCCCGTTTCAGTGCAGATTGAGTTCGGGCAGGTCTTCATCGACATCGCCAAGCCGCGAGCCGAGGCGGGCCAATTCGCCACGCAACCGGTTGACCTCGCGCTTGCGCTCGGCCGCAAGGCGGCGGTGGTGGGCCTCGCGTAGCCATTCCAGCAGGTAGCCAATCAGGATACCCCCGACTGCCGCGCCAAGCATTACCACTGAGAGTGGCACCGCGCGCAACACCAGATCAGGACCGCCGATCTCGGGCGGCAACAAATAGATATCGACCGGCGCCATATTGGCGACCCCGACCAGCACCATGGCCAAGCCGAGGACACCGAGAGTGATTTGTTTGATAAAGCGCACGCTCTGCTCCGCGCAGACGGCGTCCTAGCCGGTGCCGTTGGTGTTCATGCGCTCGCGCAACTCTTTGCCGGCCTTGAAAAACGGCACGGTCTTTTCGGGCACGTCCACCGATTCGCCCGTGCGTGGATTGCGCCCGACACGGGCATCGCGTGTCTTGACCGAAAACGCGCCAAAGCCGCGCAATTCCACCCGGTCGCCGCGGGCGAGCGCTTCGGTGATTTCGTCGAAGACGGTCGCGACGATGCGCTCGACATCACGCTGGTAGAGATGTGGGTTGGCCTCAGCGATCTGCTGCACCAGTTCGGATTTGATCATGTGCTATCCCCTTTAAGCCTGGTTTTCCCGGCGTGTTGTGTTGGGCGAAGGGCCTTGGGTGTCCACCATGGTCGAACCAATGCTCATGGGAGATGCCTTAGATGTCGGACCCGCTTTCGCCAACATGCACTCGATCTCGCAAATCGCTGCGATTACGGCGCTTTTCGTGACGCGGAGAGTGCCACGGACGCCGCCATCTCGTCAACGCCAAGCTTTTCTTTCAACCAGTATAAAGCGCTAAAAGGCGCGGCGCAGGGCTAGCCAACGCAGGGTTGCCAGCCCCCCAGCCCCCCAGTAACACGCCAAGCAACCCCCCAGTCAGACCATCGACACTGTCAAAGGGAAACGGCAACTCGCTCGGGCGCCAATCGTAATCGCGCACCGGCAGCGACGCAGCAATCTCATGGGTCTCTGCAAGCCAGTCGCGCGCGCTGGGCTCAGCCCCGATGGCATCGATCAGACCCAGCGTCTCGGCCTGCGCGCCCGTAAACACGCGCCCATCGATCACGTTTTGCAGCGCCTCGCCCTCCAGGCTGCGCCGTTCGGCAACCAGATCGCGGAACCAGTCGTAGCTGTCGAGAATCAGCACTTCGAGCGCCTCGAAGGCTTCAGGGGGCGATTCGGTCAACGGATTGGGCGAGGCCTTCAGCGGCGATGATTTGATCTCGCTAAACTTAATGCCAAGGTTATCCAGAAGCGCCGTCATATCGGGTATCTGGCTGATCACGCCGATGGAGCCGGTGATCGAGTTGTGCCGCGCCACGATATGATCGGCCCCGATGGCCGCGATGTAGCCGCCAGAGGCCGCAACCTCACCAATGACCGCGACCACCGGCTTGGTCTCAGCCACTTCACGCAACGCCTCATAAAGCGCCTCGGAGCCGACCACCGTCCCCCCGGGCGAGGCAATGCGCACGATTAGCGCCTTGGCGCGGTCGTTGCGGGCGATGCGCCCCAGTTCGGCAGTGCGGTCAAAGTCGTCGACGATGACGTCGTTGATGTCGATGCGCGCGATGTGGTCGGTGCCCTGGCGCGGCCCCCAAGGGTAGAGCGCCAAGACCGCCGCCAGGATCGCCAGGATGGCAATCACCCGCCAAAACGCCAGGCGGCGGCGTTGGCGCCGACGCTCCAGGATCATGTCGGCTGTCGACGTCATGGCAGGTCCTTCCGTTGTGCGTGATTGGTGTTAGGGGTTTGGACCTAACCCGGAAAACGTGCGCAGCAAAGGCAAAAACGCGCCGCAGAGCCGGATGGCGCCTGCCTCATGGCTGTGCATCGGGCTTGGGGGCTGGGGCAGGGGCGAGGGGCACGCGTTGCAACACGCCCTCACGATCGCGCCCGCAGGCGATGAGCGTGCCATTGGCCTGGCGAAACACGCTAAAGGAGGTCAGGCTGGCGAGGGTGGTTTGCGTATCGAGGGGCATGGGCTTCGGTTCCTATATCGTTCCGAAGCCTCTTGTACGAATTTTGTTCCGAATTGCCAAGAAAAAAAGAGCACAGCGATTTCTCGCTGCGCTCCCTGTCATCCCAATAGGTCAGTCGTCGCCGCGGCTCTTGAGGGCCGCGCCCAGGATATCGCCGAGCGAAGCACCGCTGTCGGACGAGCCGTATTGCTCGACGGCTTCCTTCTCCTCGGAGATCTCGCGCGCCTTGATCGAGAGCCCCAGCTTGCGCGAGGCTTTGTCGATGTTGGTGATCTTGGCGTCGATGCGATCACCCACCGAGAAACGCTCGGGGCGCTGATCGCCGCGGTCACGCGCTAGATCGGAGCGGCGGATGAAGGCCTTCATGCTGTCGTACTCGACCTCGATGCCGCCATCCTCGATCTTGGTAACCTCGACCGTCACCACCGCGCCGCGCTTGACACCCTTGGTGGCCTCGGCAAACGGGTCGCCGCCGAGCTGCTTGACGCCAAGCGAGATGCGCTCTTTGTCGGTGTCGACATCGAGCACCACCGCGCGCACCATGTCGCCGCGCTTGTACTCGGCCAACGCCTGCTCGCCGGGGCGGTCCCAGTCGAGATCGGAGAGGTGGACCATGCCGTCGATGTCGCCTTCGAGACCCACGAACAGTCCGAACTCGGTGATGTTCTTGACCTCGCCCTCGACCTCGGCGCCCTGGGGGAAGTTGCCGGCAAAGGCATCCCAAGGGTTTTGCAGGCACTGCTTGAGGCCAAGCGAGACGCGGCGCTTGTTGGGATCGACATCAAGCACCATGACCTCGACCTCCTGGGAGGTGG
>JBCDHK010000140.1:0-9011 GCA_038750185.1 Pseudomonadota bacterium | reverse complement strand
ATCTCGGCCATGGCATTACCCCAGAAGCCGATCCAGCCAACGTCGAGCTACTGCTGCGCGCGATCAGGGGATGAGCAAACGGTGACGGCGATCCAGGATTTCCTGTTCGATCACTATCAGTGGCTGCTGGTCGGCCATATCGTCTCGATGGTCGCCTGGATGGCGGGGATCTTTTATCTGCCGCGCCTGTTCGTCTACCACGCCGAGCAGGCCGGGGTCGGCTCGGAAACCTCCGAGTTGTTCAAGGTGATGGAGCTCAAGCTGTTCCGGCTGATCATGAACCCGTCCATGATCTCGACCTGGGTGTTTGGATCGCTGATGATCTGGGCCAACGGCCTCGACTGGGTCCTGGCCACGCCGTGGTTGCAGCTCAAGCTGGTCATGGTCTCGGCGATGACCTGGTTTCACCATTGGTGCGGCATGCGGCGCAAGGAGTTCGCGCGCGATGCCAACACCCTGAGCGGGCGCCGTTATCGCCTGATGAACGAGGTGCCGACGCTGATGCTTGTGGCCATCGTGGTGCTGGCCATTGTCAAGCCGTTCTGAGCGCATGATTTGACAACCGGGCAAGGCTTGCCATACTTGACATCCAAGCAGGCCATACCGCCCTGCCCGGCCGCCTTTCTGGCCGCCCTTCCCCCCCGCCGGCACTCCGGGTTTTCATGACAGAACAGAAGCTTGCCGATCTCAAGGCGAAGTCCCCGACGGATTTGCTGTCCTTTGCCGAATCACTCGAAGTCGAAAACGCCTCGACCCTGCGCAAACAGGACATGATGTTCGCCATTCTGCGCGAACTCGCTGATCGCGATCAGGAGATCATCGGCTCTGGTGTGCTCGAAGTGCTCCAGGACGGCTTTGGGTTTTTACGCTCGCCCGAGGCCAACTACCTGCCGGGCCCCGATGACATCTACCTCAGCCCCAACCAGATCCGCCGCTTTGCGTTGCGCACCGGCGATACGGTCGAGGGTCCGATCCGTGCGCCCAAGGACGGCGAACGTTATTTCGCGCTGCTCAAGGTCAACCAGATCAACTTCGAGCCGCCGGAGAAGGCCCGCCATAAGGTCCACTTCGACAACCTGACGCCGCTCTATCCCGATCAGCGCCTCAAGATGGAGGTCGAAGATCCCACGATCCGCGACCGCTCAGCGCGGGTGATCGATCTGGTCTGCCCCATCGGCAAGGGCCAGCGCAGCCTGATCGTGGCGCCGCCGCGCACCGGTAAGACGGTGATCTTGCAAAACATCGCCAACTCCATCGAGAAGAACCACCCCGAGTGCTACCTGATCGTCCTCCTGATCGACGAGCGCCCCGAGGAGGTCACCGACATGCAGCGCTCGGTCAAAGGCGAGGTGGTGTCCTCGACCTTCGACGAGCCGGCCACGCGCCATGTCGCGGTCTCGGAGATGGTGATCGAAAAGGCCAAGCGCCTCACCGAGCACGGACGCGATGTGGTGATCCTGCTCGATTCGATCACGCGCTTGGGCCGCGCCTTCAACACCGTGGTGCCGTCTTCGGGTAAGGTGCTGACCGGTGGCGTCGACGCCAATGCGCTGCAACGCCCCAAGCGGTTTTTCGGGGCGGCGCGCAACATCGAGGAGGGCGGCTCGCTGACCATCATCGCAACCGCGCTCATCGACACCGGCTCGCGCATGGATGAGGTGATCTTCGAGGAGTTCAAGGGTACGGGCAACTCGGAGATCGTGCTGGATCGCAAGATTGCCGACAAGCGCGTGTTCCCGGCCATCGACATCCTGAAATCGGGCACGCGTAAGGAAGACCTGCTGGTCTCCAAGGTCGATCTGACCAAGATGTTCGTGCTGCGGCGCATCCTCAACCCCATGGGCACGACCGACGCCATCGAGTTCCTGCTCTCCAAGCTTAAGCAGACCAAGACCAACTCCGAGTTCTTCGACTCGATGAACGCGTGATCCTCGACGCTTTTGAGCGCCCCCACCCCGAGGCCAGCAACGGCCAGCGTTGGGAACTGGTCACCGACCGCGTGATGGGCGGGCGCTCCACCGCGGCGATGGCGCGCGAGAGGGTGGCCGGGCGCGAGGCGCTGCGCCTGACCGGCAGCGTCAGTTTGGAAAACGATGGCGGTTTTCTCCAGATCGCGCTCGATCTGGCGCCCGAGGGGGCCGCCCTCGATCTCTCGGAGTGCGATACGCTCGAACTCGACGTCTACGGCCCGCCCGAGCGCTACAACGTCCACCTGCGCGATCGCCATGTGGTGCGGCCCTGGCAGTCCCACCGTGCCAGTTTCACCACTAGCCTCACCTGGCAGCGCGTGCGGCTGCCGCTTGCCGCCTTCACCCCCCACCGCGTAAGTGAGCGCCTTGATCAAGCCAGCGTGCGTCGTCTTGGGATCGTGGCCATCGGGCGTGCGTTTGAGGCTGATCTGGCGCTGGCACGCCTTGGCGCCGTGCCCTGTGATCCGCCGCCTTGAGCGTTAGAAAACCGCCGAGGCCTGAGCGAGACCGGCGAAATTGCGCAACATATGCGCATCATAGAGCGGCATCGCCATCACCTCCTGCCCGATCACGGTGGTGCCCGGCGAGAGATGGCGCACCCGCGGCTCGCGCGTTGCACAGCCAGCGCCGACCTCCAGCCCTCCGGTGACCGCGCATTTGCCGATCCAGCCCTTGGCCAGCATCTGCTCGGTGAGCGGATCATAGGACGAGCCCGCCCCCGGCCCCGAACAATTGACCACGAAATCGGCGCGGTACTCCTGGGTGTTGCCGGCGCGGTCGTGCAGCACCACGCGCGCGCCATCGGCCAGATGCTCGATCTCGACCACGGCGCCCGAGTGGGTGCGCGTCTTGGCGAGCTTCATCAGGCGGTGAAAGTCCAGGATGGTGTCGCGCGTGCCCCCGCGCAGCCAGTGGCGCAGCGTGCCCGGCACCTTGCGCGCCTCATCGAGCGAAGTCACGTAGGACGACAGCGGATGGGCCAGGAAATGCGCACGAAACCCGGCGCGGATCTCGCGCATCTCTTCGCCGCGCTCGCGCGCCGCCTCGATCTCTTGCCAGACGTTATCCAGGAAACTCCTGGCGCTCTCGTGGCCTTGGGTGAGCTTGGGCACCGTCAGGCGGCGCGGCAGACGCGGCACCAGCGGCGGGGGCAGCTCACCGCGTGGCGAGCAGGCGACAAAGCGCAGTGCGTCCTCGTCGATTAGGCTTTGGCAAAGCCGCAGCACGTCGAGCATGGTGGCATTGGCGCCGATGCAGAAGATCTCCGCCCCGGCCCGGATGTGTTCGGCGATGCGCGCCTCATGGCCAAACAGCGTCGGTGCGGCGAAGGGGCCATCGTCGCCGGGGATACGCTGGGTTGAGGGGCCGCCAGGTGCCACACTGGCCGAGTGCACCGCCAAGCTGCGCCCGTCCTCGGTCTCGATCACGATGGCGCTCTCGCTGCTCTCGATCGCGGTTGCGAGCGTGTCGAGAACGCGCACATGGACGCCCCTCTGGCGTAGCTTGGCCAAGGCTGCCTGCATCTCCTCGACCATGAAATCGCCATAGAACTCACGCGGGGCATTGAGGCCGTAGAGATCGCCCTGGCCCACCAGCGTGCGCGCCGCACCCAGCCAGTCCGGCTGGCGCCCGGCCATTTTATGCTCGACCTCGTGCCAGTTGTCGGCCAGCCAGCGTGCAAAGGCGGGGTCGATGTCGTCGGCGGGCGAGTTGAGCAGATAGGCGTACTGCCAGGGCGTGCCGGGTGTACCGGCAGCATAGGCGATGCCGCGCCCCAGTTGGGAGGCACTGCGCCCGAGCACGATCAGTTCGTCGCCGGGATCGAGGGTGAGCCCTTGGAGAAAGGCCAGCGCCGTGATGCCATCGCCGACGAGCGCATGCGTTCTGTGGTGCACTGCGTCCATACATCCTCCATCCTTGAAGTGTTACCGAACAGTTAGCAGGCCAAGGCCAACCGACCACTGGCTGAGGCGTTTTGGCGGCGCTCTTGGCGCTGCCTGCCTTGAAAGCCGGGTCAAGGCGCATAGGCTGGTAGCATAGACACCGCAAAGGAGCCGCCGATGCCCGTTCAGGCCGCCGAGATCGAAACCCTGCTGCGCGAGCGCTTCCCCCAAGCCCAGATCGAGATCCGCGATCTTGCCGGCGACGGCAACCACTATGCCGCCACTGTGGTCGATGAGGAGTTTCGCGGCAAGAACCGCGTTCAGCAGCAGCGTCTGGTCAATCAGGCGCTCAAGTCGATCCTGGACGGCGCCGATGCGCCGCTGCATGCCTTGGCGCTACAGACCAGCGCGCCCGACTGAGGCCCGATCAAAGCTTGACGACCAAGGCTCAGGTGAGGCGTGGCGTGCGTGCGCTGCAACGTGGGCGGCCTTGCGCATCGCCCAGCATCCCTCTACGTCTTGGCCCAACGCCACACGCTGTCCCGGCAACACCCATCAGGAGCGTCCCATGACGACGAGCACTGCCATTGCCGATCACATCCAGAAGACTGTCGATGAAAATTCGGTCGTGTTGTTCATGAAGGGCACGCCCGACATGCCCCAATGCGGGTTTTCGTCCAAGGTGAGCCAGATCCTGGGCTTCATCGGTATCGAATACGTCGGTGTCAATGTGCTGGAATCGAACGAACTGCGCCAGGAGATCAAGACCTTCTCCGATTGGCCGACCATCCCCCAGCTCTACGTCAGCGGCGAGTTCGTCGGCGGCTGCGACATCGTCATCGAGATGACGCTCTCGGGCGAGTTGGACACGCTGTTGGAGGGCAAGGGTATCGCCTTCAACAAAGAAGCCGCCGAGACCATCCGCCAGCACAACGCCTGAAGCGGGCCGGGCAGTAGCGGTCAACGGGGGCGGTTGCGGTGCAGATTCTGGTAGGTCTCGGCAATCCGGGCGCCAAATACGCCGCCAACCGCCACAACATCGGCTGGATGGCGGTCGAGGCCATTGCCGAGGCGCAGGGCTTTGGCCCTTGGCGCACCCGCTTTCAGGGCGAGGTGGCGGAGGGGCGCATCGGCACCGAGAAGGTGTTGTTGCTCAAGCCCACCACCTTCATGAACGACAGCGGGCGCTCGGTGGGCGAGGCGCTGCGGTTTTACAAGGGCACGGTCGAGGACGTCACCGTCTTTCACGACGAGCTTGATCTCGCACCCGGTAAGCTGCGCCTCAAAGTCGGCGGTGGCCATGCCGGGCACAACGGTCTGCGCTCGCTCCACGCCCATATCGGGGCCGAGTATCGCCGCGTGCGTCTGGGCATCGGCCACCCGGGCCACAAGGACAAGGTGCTGTCCCACGTGCTGCGCGATTTTGCCCAAGCCGATAGGGCGTGGCTCGATCCACTGATCGAGGCCATTGGGCGCGCCGCACCCAAGCTGGTCGAGGGTGACGGCCCGGGCTTTCACAACGTGGTGGCACAAGCGCTCCCGCCCGCGCCCAAGCCTGCCAAGTCGTCCAAGCCGCCCAAGGCCGAACCCGCGCCCAGCCCCAAGGCCGCTCCCGAGAAACCCGCCCCAAGCAAGGACACGCCCTCGCCCTTTGCCAAGCTCTCGGGCCTGTTTCGGCGGACTTGATCGTCCAAGCGGCAAAACCGTCAACGCCGTTCTAGGCGCTGTTGGCGTGATGCTCGCTTGGAATGATGGCCCTCTCCATCGCGGTGGGCGCGGCCTGGCGCCAAGGCCGAGACCGGCGCGCATCCCACTTGGGCCTTGACGCCGCGCTGCCCCCCGGGCAGACCCCAGGCCGTTCCATCAGCGGAGGGTTTCCATGGGCTTCAAGTGCGGCATCGTCGGCCTGCCCAATGTCGGCAAATCGACCCTGTTCAACGCGCTGACGCGCACGGCAGCGGCGCAGGCGGCCAATTTTCCCTTCTGTACCATCGAGCCCAACGTCGGCGATGTCGCCGTGCCCGATGCGCGCCTCGACCGCTTGGCCGGGATCGCCAAGTCGCGCCAGGTGATCCCGACACGCCTCACCTTCGTCGATATCGCGGGGCTGGTGAAGGGCGCATCCAAGGGCGAGGGGCTTGGCAACCAATTCCTGGCCAATATCCGCGAAGTCGATGCCATCGCCCATGTACTGCGCTGTTTCGAGGATGAGGACGTCACCCATGTCGACGGGCGCGTCGATCCGCTGGCCGATGCCGAGACCATCGAGACTGAGCTGATGCTGGCCGATCTGGAGAGCGTGGAAAAGCGTCTCCAGGGGTTGCAACGCAAGCTCAAGGGCGGTGATCCGGAGGCCAAGGACCAGGATCGCCTGCTCCGCGCGGCCAAGGCAGCGCTCGAAGAAGGACGTCCGGCGCGCTCGGTCGAGGTGACCAAGGAAGACGCGCGGGCTTGGAAAAACCTCCAACTCCTCACCACCAAGCCCGTCCTCTATGTCTGCAACGTCGAGGAGGGCGCCGCCTCCGAGGGCAACGCCCATTCGGCGCGTGTGGCTGAGTATGCGGCCTCCGAGGGCGCGGTCGCGGTGGTGATCTCGGCGGCGATCGAGGAGGAGATCGCCCAATTGGCCGATGACGAGCGTGCCGAGTACCTCACCGAGATGGGCCTGGCCGAGCCCGGCCTCGACCGGCTGATCCGTGCGGGCTACGAACTGCTCGGCCTCATCACCTATTTCACCGTCGGCCCCAAAGAGGCCCGCGCCTGGACCGTGACCGAGGGCACCCTCGCCCCCCAGGCCGCCGGCGTCATCCACGGCGATTTCGAGCGCGGCTTCATCCGCGCCGAGACCATCGCCTATGACGACTACCTCGCCGGCGACGGCGAACAAGGCGCCAAAGAAGCCGGTCGGATGCGCGCTGAAGGCAAGACCTACCGCGTCGCCGATGGCGATGTGCTGCACTTCCTGTTCAACACGTGAGGGCGCGCGCGCCTCACTCCGCCCCCGCGCGGCGCTCGGACTGGATCTTCTCATAGGCCGCGTTGATGGCGGCCAGGCGCTGCTCGGCTAGACGCCGCGCCTCTTCTGGCACGCCGCGGGCCAGCATCTGATCGGGGTGCAACTCGCGCACGCGCGTGCGCCAGGCTTGGCGGACCTCTTCGGGGCTGGCACCCGGCGCCACGCCGATGATCGCAAACGGGTCGCTCTCGCCCGGCACATGGCGCGCGCAGATCGAACGGAACTCGGCCTCGGGGACAGCGAAGATGCGCGCCACCTCCTCCAGGAACGCCGCCTCGCCCGGGTGATACTCGCCATCGGCGACCGCGATGAACACCAGACCCTCCAGCAGATCGGCCAGCGCGCCGGGGCGCTCGGCAAACATGGCGGCGACCTGGGCGGCATAGCTCTCGAAACCAGCGACGTCGCGGCGGGCGAGATTGTAGATGCGCGCGGCGGTGGCCTCGTTCTCGGGCGGGATGTGGAAAATCTCGCGAAAGGCGGCGATCTCGTCGCGCGTTACCTGGCCGTCGGCCTTGGCGATCTTGGCGCCCAGCGCAATCACGGCGATGGCGAAGGCGGCGGACTGCTCGGGCGGGCGCGAAAACCGGGCCAGGATCTCCGAGAGCGGGGTGCCTTCGGCGAGGGCGGTGATCGCGTCCCTGATTCGGGTCCAAACTGACATTGCCCTAGTTTACCGCGCCTGATGGATGGCGTCGTGCGTCAGTGCTGCCGCAGTCGGGATCAGGCGCCCTCCTTGGCGCGCTCGCGCAAGCGGAATTTCTGGATCTTGCCGGTGGAGGTCTTGGGCAGCTCGCCGAACACCACCTGGCGCGGCGCCTTGTAATGCGCCAGATGCGCGCGGCAAAAGGCGACCAGTTCGGCCTCAGTGACCTCGGCGCCGGGCTTGAGTTCGACGAAGGCGCAGGGCGTCTCGCCCCACTTTTCGTCCGGCTTGGCGACGACGGCGGCAAGCGCCACGGCGGTGTGTTTGTAGAGCGCTTCCTCAACCTCGATCGAGGAGATGTTCTCGCCCCCTGAGATGATCACGTCCTTGGAGCGGTCGCGGATCTGCAAATAGCCGTCCGGGTGCTTGACGGCGATGTCGCCCGAGCGAAACCAGCCCCCGGCGAAGGCGGCCTCAGTCGCAGCCTCGTTCTTGAGATAGCCCTTCATGACCACGTTGCCGCGAAACATCACCTCGCCCAGGCTCTCGCCGTCGGCGGGGACGGGTTCCAGGGTCTCGGGGTCGAGCACATCCAGGTCTTCAAGCGCCACATAACGCACCCCCTGGCGCGCCTTGAGCGCGGCTTGGGCGGGCGTATCGAGGGCCGACCATTCCTCGTGCCAGGAGTTGACCACGGCGGGGCCGTAGGTCTCGGTCAGCCCGTAGACGTGGATGACCTCAAAGCCGGCCTCGGCCATGGCGGCCAGCACGGCTTCGGGCGGGGGTGCAGCGGCGGTCAGAAACGTCACCGATTGCTCGAAAGCCCGGCGTTCCTCGGGCGTGGCATTGAGCAACACCGACATCACGATGGGCGCCCCACAAAGCACATTGACGCCGTGCTCGGCCAAAGCGCGGTAGATCGGCTCGGCGCGGACTTGGCGCAGACACACATGCGTGCCCCCCACCACCGAGACCGACCAGGGAAAGCACCAGCCGTTGCAATGGAACATCGGCAGCGTCCAGAGATAGACCAGCCCTTCCGGCTTTTGCACGTGGATCATGTTGGCCGTGGCCAGCAGCATGGCGCCGCGGTGGTGGTAGACCACGCCTTTGGGATTGCCGGTGGTGCCCGAGGTGTAGTTGAGCGCGATGGCGTCCCATTCGTCCTCGGGGGGCGACCAGGGGTAGGCCGGATCGCCGCCGGCCAGGAAGGCTTCGTAGTCGGTGTGGGTGCCGCTCGGCATATCGGTCACGGTCGGATCGGCGTATTCGATCACCTGGGGTTTGGGGCCTGTCATCGCCGCCAGCGCCTCGTTCAGGAGCGGCAGGAGTTCGCTGTCGACCAGCACCGCGCGCGCCTCACCGTGGCCAAGGATAAAGGCGATGCCCGCCGCATCGAGGCGGGTGTTGATCGCATTGAGCACCGCCCCGGCCATGGGCACGCCGTAGTGGGCCTCCAACATGGGCGGCGTGTTGAGGAGCAGCGCCGAGACGGT
>JBCDHK010000139.1:0-9019 GCA_038750185.1 Pseudomonadota bacterium | reverse complement strand
GAACAACGATTTGAGCGAGGGCATGGGGGTCTCGGCGACGAAGGTGCCCTCGGGATCGACGCGTTTGATGGCGCGAAAGGCGGTGGGGGCGGTGAACAGCACTTTGACGTCGTTCTCAGCCACCACGCGCCAGAATACGCCATCAAGCGCGTCGACCCCGAGGGCACCTTCGTCGCCGAGACCCCCATGCCCTCGCTCAAGACGCTGTTCTTCGCGGGCGAGCGCTGCGATCCGGACACCCTCGCCTGGGCCGAGGACAAACTGGGCGTGCCCGTCATCGACCACTGGTGGCAAACCGAGACCGGCTACGCCATCGCCTCCAACCCCCTCGGCATCGAGGCGCTTCCCGTCAAACCGGGCAGCCCCACCGTCGCCATGCCGGGCTTCCAGATCGAGGTGCTCGACGAGGGCGGCCATCCCGTCGCCCCCAATACGCTGGGCGCCATCGCCATCAAGCTGCCGCTCCCGCCCGGCACGCTGCCCACGCTCTGGAACGCCGATGCGCGCTTTCAGAAGAGCTACCTCAACACCTTCCCCGGCTACTACGAGACGGGCGATGCCGGCATGCTCGACGAGGACGGCTACGTCTACGTCATGGCGCGCACCGACGACGTGATCAACGTCGCCGGCCACCGCCTCTCCACCGGCGCCATGGAGGAGGTGCTCGCCGCCCACAAGGACGTGGCCGAGTGCGCCGTGATCGGGGTAGCCGATCAGCTCAAGGGCCAGTTGCCCATGGGCTTTCTCTGCCTCAACGCCGGCTGCAACCGCGACCACGCCGAGATCGTCAAGGAATGCGTCGATCTGGTCCGCTCTGAAATCGGCCCCGTTGCCGCCTTCCGCCATGCCGTGGTGGTCGATCGCCTGCCCAAGACGCGCTCTGGCAAGATCCTGCGCGGTGTGATGGCGCGCATCGCCGACGGCGAGAGCTACAAGATGCCCGCCACCATCGACGATCCGGCCATTCTCGACGAGATCGGCACGGCGCTCGGCGGTTTGGGCTATGCCGGTAAGGCGGGGGCGGGCTAAGGATGGCAGGGCTTGGCACGGCGGCACCGATTTTCGCCTTCGACAACAGCTACGCCCGGCTGCCCGAGCGTCTGTTTGCGCGCGTCGAGCCCGCGCCCGCGCCCGCACCGCAACTTTTGCAACTCAACCGCGCCCTGGCCGAGGAGCTAGGCCTCGACCCCGAGCGCCTGGAGAGCCCGGAGGGCCTCGCGATCCTGGCCGGCAATCGCTTGGCCGAGGGCGCCGAGCCGCTGGCCCAAGCCTACGCCGGCCACCAGTTCGGCAACTGGGTGGCACAACTGGGTGATGGGCGCGCGCTGTTGCTCGGCGAGGTGATCGACCGCAAGGGCCGCCGGCGCGACATCCAACTGAAGGGCTCGGGCCGCACGCCCTTCTCGCGCCGCGGCGACGGCAAAGCGCCGCTCGGCCCGGTGTTGCGCGAGTTCCTCATTAGCGAGGCGATGGTCGCCCTCGGCATTCCCACCACCCGCTCGCTGGCGGCGGTGGCGACGGGCGAGCGTGTCCACCGCGAGTATCCCCTGCCCGGCGCCGTGCTGACGCGCGTGGCGGCAAGCCATATCCGCGTCGGCACCTTTCAGTACTTCTACGCGCGCCAGGACACGGACGCGCTCCAGCTGCTGACCGAGCACGTCCTCGCCCGCCACTACCCCGAGCAGGCGGGCCAGGAGACCCCGGCGCTCGCCCTCCTGGAGGCGGTGATGGCCGCCCAAGCCGATCTGGTGGCGCGCTGGATGGGGGTTGGTTTTATCCACGGCGTGATGAACACCGACAACACCACCCTCTCGGGCGAGACCATCGACTACGGCCCCTGCGCCTTCATGGACACCTACCGCAGCGATCGGCGCTTCAGTTCCATCGATGTGGGCGGGCGTTATGCTTATGGCAATCAGCCCGGGATCGCGCATTGGAACCTGACCCAGCTTGCCCAGGCGCTACTGCCGTTGCTGCCGGGCCCGGTGGAGGAGGCGGTGGCGAGGGCGCAGGCGTCCATCGACACCTTTCCCGACCTCTACCAGGCGCGCTGGCTTGCGGTGATGCGTGCCAAGCTGGGGCTTGCGTCGCAGGAAGACGGCGACGGCGATCTGGCAGAGGCTCTGTTGAGCGCCATGCAGGAAGGCGAGGCGGATTTCACGCTCACCTTCCGCCGGCTGGCCGATCTGGTGGGCCCCGCGCCCACACCATCGGTCACCACCAGCGCACCGGCGCGGGCGCTCTTTCGCGATCCCAGCGCCTTCGATGCCTGGGCCGAGCGCTGGCAGGCACGCCTGAGCCGCGATGCGCTGCCCACTGAGGCGCGCCGGGCGGCGCTCCTGGCCGCCAATCCATGCTTCATCCCGCGCAACCACCGCGTCGAAGCGGCACTGGAGGCGGCCGAAGAGGGCGATCTAGCCCCCTTCGAGACCCTGCGCCAGGTGCTCTCGCGCCCCTTCGACGATCAGCCCGAGCACGCCGCACTGGCCGAGCCGCCGGGGGCGCGGGAGGCCGTCCACCGCACCTACTGCGGGACATGAGGGGCCGCGCGATCCTGCTGACGCAGAAAAGGCCGCCAGAGCGCTACCCGATCTGATTGCATCGGATCTTGCTGTCTAGCCCCTTATTCGTTCGCCCTGTCTCCACCCACGGACTGGTTCAGCCCGCTCGGACATCGCTCCAGGCGTGACATCGCACCGGTCTGAGCTATCTGCGCAAAGCCCATGATGGAGGACCGATTTCATGCACAAGACCAATCCCCACTGGATTTTTTCCGTATGAGCGTTGAGCACGGGCGCCGCGCCGCCCCCGCCAATCCTTACGCCCGCTCGATCCTGGACGGCCTGCGCGCCAGCCCCAAGACCATGGAGAGCAAGTGGCTCTACGACGCCGCAGGCTCGGCGCTGTTCGAGCGCATCACCGAGGTACCCGAGTACTACCCCACCGCCCGCGAGAGAGCGATCCTGCCCCAGGCCGTGGAGCTCCTGACCGAGACCATGCCAAGCCCCCTGGTGCTCGCCGAGATCGGCAGCGGATCGAGCGAGAAGACCCGCATCCTGCTCGACGGCCTGCCAGGGCTGGCCCGTTACACGCCGCTCGACATCGCGGCCGGCCAACTCGATCTGGCCGCCGAGGGGCTGCGCGCGGCCTATCCCGATCTCACCGTGGCACCAGTGGTGGCTGATTTCACCGAGGCGCTGCCGCCGCTCTCAGAGGGCGAGCCGGTGTTGATCTTCTTTCCGGGCTCGACCATCGGCAATCTGGAGACCGACGAGGCACGCGCGCTGCTCACCCGCTTTCGCGCGGTCGAGGGGGTCGCGGGCTGTCTGATCGGCATCGATCTGGTCAAGGACCGCGCCACGCTGGAGCTAGCCTACGACGATCCGCAAGGCGTGACGGCGGCGTTCAACCTCAACCTTCTGCACCGTATCGTGCGCGATCTGGATGCCGAAATCCCGGTCGAGGCGTTCCGCCACGAGGCGCGCTGGAACGCCGAGGCCGCGCGCATCGAGATGCATCTGGTGGCCACGCGCGATCTGACGATGACGGTCGAGGGCGAGCGCTTTGAGATGCGCGCGGGCGAGACCATCCACACCGAGAACTCGCACAAATACACCCGCGAGGGTTTTGCCCATCTGGCCGCCGAGGCCGGCTGGCCCGAGGCCCGCTTCATGACCGACCCGGACGGCTGGTTTGGCGTGTTCTTGCTGATGCCGTGAGGGCGCTCAGGCCGGGGCGGCTTCAGCCTCGGCCAGCACGCTGTCGAGGGAGAAGGCCGCGCGCATCAGGGCGCGGGTGTACTCGGTCTGCGGCGCGGCGAAGACGGCTTCGGTCGGGCCTTCCTCGACCACTTCGCCCGCGCGCAGCACCATCAGGTGGTCTGAGAGCGCGCGCACCACCGCCAGATCGTGGCTGATGAACACATACGCCAGGGCGTGGGTGTCCTGGAGGCGGCGCAAGAGCGCGATCACCCGGCGTTGGACGGAGCGGTCGAGGGCCGAGGTCGGCTCGTCGAGCACCACCACCTCGGGCTTTAGGATCATGGCGCGGGCGATGGCGATGCGTTGGCGTTGGCCGCCGGAAAAGGCATGCGGGAAGCGCTGGCGCATCTCAGGGTCGAGGCCAACCTCCTCTAGGGCGTCGACAACGCGGGCCTCTCTCTCACGTGCACTGAGGTGAGGCTCGTGGACGCGCAAGCCCTCGCCCACGATCTCGCCGACGCTCAGGCGCGGGCTGAGCGCACCGAAGGGGTCTTGGAATACCATCTGGAGTTGGCGGCGGAGCGGTCGTAGGCGCGCGCGCTCCAGGGTGTCGAGGCGCTGGCCGGCGTAGGCGATACGGCCCTCGGCAGGTTGGAGGCGGAGCAGCGCCCGCCCAAGCGTCGATTTGCCCGAGCCCGATTCGCCCACGATGCCGAGCGTCTGGCCGCGGCGGAGGTTGAGGCTCACCCGCTCGACGGCGGTGAAGACGCCAGGACGGCGAAACGCCCCGCGCGGGAGCGGAAAGCGCACGCTGATGTCTTCGGCTGTGAGGCGCAGCGGGGCGTCCGGCGCGGGGGGCGGCTTGGTGCCCTCGGGCTCGGCCTCGATCAGCATGCGGGTGTAGTCGGTCTGGGGTGCGGTGAAGAGGGTCTCGGTCGGGCCTTCCTCGACCACCTGGCCTGCGCGCATCACGTAGACCCGCTTTGCGATGGCACGCACGACGGCGAGGTCGTGGGAGATGACGATCAGCGCCATGCCGAGATCGCGTTGGAGGCGTGCGAGCAGCGCCAGGATCTCGGCTTGGATGGTGACGTCGAGCGCAGTGGTGGGCTCGTCGGCGATGATCAGATCGGGGTTATTGGCGATGGCCATGGCGATCATGACGCGCTGGCGCTGGCCGCCCGAAAGCTCATGCGGGTACGCGTTGAGGCGGCGCTCAGGCTCGGGGATGCGCACGAGGTTGAGCAACTCCAGGGCACGTTTGCGGGCGGCGCGTGGGCCTAGCCGCGCGTGGACGCGGAGCGGCTCGGCCAACTGGTGTCCGATGCGCATGAGCGGGTCGAGCGAGGTCATGGGCTCTTGGAAGATCATGGTGATGCGCGCGCCACGGATGGTGTCGAGGCGGGCCTGGCCCATGCCGATCAGATTGTCGCCGCGGTAGCACGCCTCGCCCTCGGCGCGCCCGCCGGTGGCGAGCAGGCCCATGGCGGCCATCATGGCCTGGCTCTTGCCCGAGCCCGATGCGCCGACGATGGCGACGGTCTCTCCCGCGCCAACCTGGAGGTCGAGCCCTCGGACGGCCTCGATGGTGCCCTCTGGGGTCTCGAAGCGCACACTGAGAGCGCGGGTCTCGAAGACGGGGGTGCTCACCGTTTGGGGTCCAGTGCGTCGCGCAGCCCGTCGCCGAGCAGGTTGAGCGCGAAGAGGAGGGCGGTGAGCGCGAGCGCGGGCCAGAGCAGCATGTGGGGGGCGTTGCGCATGTTGGCCGCGCCCTCGGCAATGAGGACGCCGAGGGAAGTCAGCGGCTCTTGCACGCCGAGGCCTAGGAAGGAGAGAAAGCTCTCGAGCAGGATCACTTTGGGGATCAGCAGCGTGAGATAGACGATCACCGTGCCGGCCAGATTGGGCACGATATGGCGCAAAAGGATCGCCGTTGGCGTAACGCCGAGGGCTTCGGCGGCGGCCACGAACTCGCGCCGGCGCAGCGATAGGGTTTGGCCACGGACGATGCGGGCCATGTCGAGCCACTCGATACAGCCGACCGCGATGAACATCAGCACCACAGAGCGGCCAAAGAAGACGACCAGCAGGATGACGAAGAAGATGAAAGGCAGCGCGTAGAGGACATCGACCACGCGCATCATGGCGCCGTCGAGGCGCCCGCCCACAAAACCCGCCACCGCGCCGTAGGCTACGCCGATGACCAGGGCCACCACCGAGGCAAGCGCGCCGATCATCAGCGAGATGCGCAGGCCAATCAGGATCCGGGCTGCGAGGTCGCGCCCGTTGGCGTCGGTGCCGAGGGCGAAGGTGTGGCGGACGATGTCGGCCTCCAGCACCAGGGTGCGCCGGTCCTCGCTGTGGCTGAGGACGCGGGGGTTGGCGAAGACGTCGGAGCGCTCCAGGAGGCGGGCGGTGCGCGGGTCGAGGGCGCGGCGGCCCTCCAGGGTGAGGTGGGCGGTATCGCCTTCGAAACGGGCCTCGGTGATCTCGGCGCGGGCGCGGCGCAGGGCATCTTCGGCGGCGGGGCGCAGGGCCTCGTCACGCGGATGGGGGGTGAGGCTTGCGGGCGTGCGGACGTAGTCGCGGTAGACCTCGGCGTAGTCGTGGGGCCAGAGGCTGGGTCCGGCGAGCCCTGCCACGACGAAGGCCAGGATGAGGGAGAGGCTCACCATGGCTGTGCGGTTGCGCGTGAGGCGCGCCCAGGCCGTGGCGGTGAGGGAGCGCGTGGCGGTGTGCTCGGCCCCCTCAGTCATAGCGCACCCTTGGATCGAGGAGCGCATAGAGGAGATCGACCGCCAGATTGAAGAGGATCACGAAGACCGCGACCACGATCACCGTGCCCATGACCAGGGTGTAATCGCGGTTGAGCGCGCCTTGGACGAAGTAGCGTCCGATGCCGGGGATGGCGAAGATGGTCTCGACCACGATGGAGCCGGTGAGGAGGGCTGCGGCGGCTGGTCCCAGGTAGGAGACGGCTGGGAGGGAGGCCGAGGCAAGGGCGTGGCCCATGATGACGCGGGGGCCCGACAGGCCGTAGGCGCGGGCGGTGCGGATGTGATCGGCGCCGAGCGTCTCGATCATGGCGGCGCGCATGAGGCGGGCGATCACGGCGATCTGGGGGAGCGCCAAGGTGATGACTGGCAGGACGGCTGGGGCCATGCCGCCGTCCCAGCCGCCGGCGGGCAGCCAGCCGAGCCAGACGCCGAAGATCAGGCTCAGCAGCGGTGCGACGACGAAATTGGGCACGGTGAGCCCTAGGGTGGCGGTCGCGATGACGGCGGTGTCGAGCCAGGAGCCGCGGTAGAGGGCGGCGATGGAGCCGAGGGCGCCGCCAAGGACGGCTGCGAGGGCGAGCGCCGAGAGGCCGAGTGTCATGGAGACGCTGAGCCCTGCGCCGAGCAGTTCTTGGACGCTGAAGTCGCGGTAGACGAAGGAAGGGCCGAGATCGCCTCGGGCGAGGTTCCCGAGGTAGTGGAGGTACTGCTCCCAGAGGGGGCGGTCGAGGAGGAAGGTGCGGTTGAGGTTTTCCATGACCGCGGCCTCCAGGGTGCGCTCGCGGTCGAAGGGGCCACCGGGGGCGATGCGCATCAGGAAGAAGGCTGCGGTGACGATGACGAAGAGCGTCGGGACGGCGCCGAGCAGGCGGCGCAGCGCATAGGCGATCAAGGGTGGCGCCCTTGGGAGAGCGCCGGCGCGGGGGGGCGTCGAGCCGCCCCCTTGCCGGCCTTCGCGGGCGCGAAGGCGCGCTTGTGGCGGGCGGTGGGCCTCACTCGGTGATGCTCAGGAAGCGGGTTGGGTGGACGTTTTGGATGTTGTCGACCCAGCCTTCAAGACGCTCTGAGACCAGGGATTTGGAGGAATAGAAGAGAAGCGGGATCATGGGCATTTCTTCGAGATAGAGCGCCTCCGCCTCGCGCAGGATGGCGGCGCGGGCACTCAGATCGACGGTCTCGGCGGCGCGGTCGAGCAGCGCATCGTAGGCGGCGTTGTTCCATTTGGCGTAGTTGAAGCCGGGGTTGTCGCTGCGCACCAGAAACAGGAAGTTTTGCGGGTCGGAGTAGTCTCCGATCCAGCCGGCGCGGGCGATGTCGTAATCGGCGGTGTCGCGCAGATGCGCATAATGCGCCGAGAGATCGCGCACGTTGTAGGTGATCTCGACGCCGAGGGGGCCCCACATGTCGGCCAGCGCCGTGGAGGTCGCCTTGTGGTTTTCCGAGATGTTGTAGGAGACCTCCAGCGTGATCGGGTTGTCGGGGCCGTAGCCGGCTTCCTCCATGAGAGCGAGCGCCTGTTCTTCGCGGTCGAAGAGGGGGGTCTCGGCATAATCCAGCAGCGCGCCGCCGCCTTCGTAGTTGCCGATGCCGGGGGGGACGAAGGCATAGGCCGGCAGCATGGCGCCGCCCCAGATCTCTGCGGCCAGGAACTCGCGGTCGGCGGCCATGGAGAGGGCCTGGCGCACGCGCATATCGTCGAGGGGCGCGCGCTGGGTGTTGAGGGCGAAGTAGTAGGTGCCGAGGTAGGGAGTGATGCGGACCTGCTCGCCCAGCGTCTCCTTCAGAAAACCGATCTGCTCGCCGGGGAGGTCGGAGCAGGAGAGCACCTCGCCCGCCTCGAAACGGCGCACGCAGGTGGCGCGGTCCTCGAAAGGCAGATAGACCACGCGCTCGATGGCGACGGTCTCGGCGGCGTGGAAAGTCTCGGATTTGACCATGACGATGCGGTCGTTCGGCGTAAAACTCTCCAGCCGGTAGGCGCCGTTGGAGACCATGGTGCCCGCCCGCGTAAAACCTTGGCCCTCGGCCTCGACGGTGGCGGGGTGGACAGGCAGCGCCGTCTGGTGGGTGAGCAGCTCCAGGAAGAAGGGCGTCGGGCGCTCCAGGGCGATCTCCAGGGTGCGCTCGTCCAAGGCGGTGACGCCGAGGGTCTCGGGCGCAGCCTCGCCCTTGTTGATCGCCTCGGCGTTTTTCACCGGATAGAGGATGTTGGCGTATTTGGCGCCGGTGGCAGGGTCCATGATGCGGCGGAGCGAATAGACGAAATCCCCCGCCACCACCGCATCACCATTGGACCAGCGCGCGTCTTCACGGAGGGTAAAAGTGTAGGTCGCGCCGTCCTCGGAGATCGTCCACTCGGTCGCCACACCGGGGATGACCTGGGCGGCAGGGTCGTAGATCACCAAGCCCTCGTAGAGATCGCGCAGGAGATTGGCTTCGACCACGGTCGAGGTCTTGTGCTGATCGAGGGTCTCGGGATCGCCGTCGTTGCCGCGGAAATAGACCGTCTCGGCCAGAGCGGGCGCTGCAAAGAGCGTGGCG
>JBCDHK010000138.1:0-9039 GCA_038750185.1 Pseudomonadota bacterium | reverse complement strand
GTGCCGCAGGCGGCGGCGTGGCTCGGGGGGGCGGGGGTGTTGCCCTTTGCCGGGCTGGCACTGGCGGCCTGGATCGCGCCCGAACCCTGGGGTTCCACGGCCTACGGCGGGCTCGTCGCCTACGGCACGGCGATCCTGTCGTTCATGGGCGGGTGTCGCTGGGGCTTTGCGGCGGCGGGGCTTGGCGAGGGCCCGACATGGCGACCCATCGCGCTCTCGGTGTTGCCTGCGCTTTGGGCTTGGGCGCTGAGCTTCATCGGCGGCACCCTCCAGCCCTTGGGCCTTGCCGCAGGCTTTGCCGCGTTGCTTTGGGCCGATGTCGTCCTCACCCGCCAAGGCGGCGCGCCGGTGTGGTGGCCTGCACTGCGCTGGCCCCTCACCCTCGGTGCGGTGAGCGCGCTCGTGGCGGGGGCCGCCGCCTAGGCTCAGTCGAGATCGCGCACGTCGGTCAGGCGTCCGGTGATCGCTGCTGCCGCGGCCATGGCCGGGCTCATCAAATGGGTGCGCGAGCCACGCCCCTGGCGCCCCTCGAAGTTGCGGTTGGACGTCGAGGCACAGCGCTCGCCCGGGCCCAGCTGATCGGGGTTCATGCCAAGGCACATGGAGCAGCCGGCCATGCGCCAATCGAAGCCCGCCTCGATCAGTTGCTGTGCGATGCCCTCTTCCTCGGCCTGGGCGCGCACCAGCCCCGAACCCGGCACGATCATGGCGCGCAGGCCGTCCTTGACGCGCTTGCCCTTCATGATGCGTGCGACCTCGCGCAAATCCTCGATGCGTCCGTTGGTGCACGAGCCGATAAAGACCGCATCGATCTCGATCTCGGAGAGGCGCGTGCCGGGGGCGAGCCCCATATACTCCAGCGAGCGCGCCGCCGCTTCCTGCTTGGCGCCCTCGAAATCCCCTGGCGAGGGCACGGCCTCGGTGATCGGCAACACGTCTTCGGGCGAAGTGCCCCAGGTGACGACGGGGGCGATCTTGGTGCCGTCGAGGCGGACGATCTTGTCGAAATGCGCGCCCTCGTCGGTGTAGAGTTCGCGCCAAGCCGCCACGGCCATCTCCCAGGCGCCGGCCTTGGGAGCGTGGGGGCGGCCCCTCAGATAGGCGAAGGTGGTCTCGTCGGGCGCGACCAGCCCCGCACGCGCGCCGCCCTCGATGGCCATGTTGCAGACCGTCATGCGCCCTTCCATCGAGAGACTTCGGATCGCCTCGCCGCAGTACTCGATGACGTGGCCCGTGCCGCCTGCCGTGCCGGTCTGGCCGATCACCGAAAGGGTGATGTCCTTGGCCGTGACGCCGACGGGCAGCGTGCCGCTCACCTCGACTTTCATGTTCTTGGAGCGCTTCTGGATCAGTGTTTGCGTGGCCAGCACGTGCTCGACCTCGGAGGTGCCGATGCCGTGCGCCAGCGCCCCGAAAGCGCCGTGGGTCGCGGTGTGGCTGTCGCCGCAGACGATGGTCATGCCGGGTTGGGTCAGCCCCTGCTCGGGGCCGATGATATGGACGATGCCCTGGCGGATGTCGTCGACGTCGTAGAGCTCGATCCCGAAGTCCTTGGCGTTTTTCCGCAACGCCTCGACCTGGATGCGCGATTGCTCGTCGCGAATACCCTCCAGTCGGGTCGGATCGGTGGGCACATTGTGATCGGGCACGGCCACGGTGCGGCGTGGATGGCGCACGGGGCGCCCGGCCATGCGCAAACCCTCAAAAGCCTGCGGGCTGGTGACTTCGTGGACGAGGTGGAGATCGATGTAGAGGAGGCCGGTGCCATCCTCGCTACTGTCGATCAGATGCGCGTCGAAGATCTTGTCGTATAGCGTTCGGGGCAGCGTTTTGGGCGCACGCATGGGCTAGCTATCCTCACCGGGTCCTGATTTGCCTTTGTTACCTATTTCGTCGCAGGGGTTGGGACAAGTGGGCACACGCTCACCCCAGCGAGCGCGCCAATACCAGCGCATCCTGGCGCGTACCGTCGGGGCGCAGATAGTAGGCGGGGCGCTGGCCAACTTGGGTGTAGCCGGCGGCTGCATAGAGCGCGCGGGCGGGTGTGTTATCGGCTGCAACTTCCAGGAAAACCCTTTGTGTCCCGAGCGCTCTCGCCAAGTCCTCAGCGCCCGCCAGCAAGGCGCGCCCCAGGCCCTGGCGCCGTGCAGCGGGTACGACACCGACGTTGAGGATCTCCGCCTCGTCGGCGGCCAGTTGGAGGATCAGGAGGGCGTTCTCGAAGGCGGTATCGCTCAGTAGGGCTGCACGGGGCAGGCCGCCGAGCGCCAGGAAATCCTTGGGGGTCCAGCCGGTCTCGTCTGTCTGAAAGGCGGCGGCGGCAAGGGCTGTCAGACGCTGGGCGTTGTCGCGGTCGGGGACGACGACGCGAGTGCCGTGCATCTCAGTCGAGCATCCGAGGTGGTGCCTCGCGCGGCGGATCGGCATTGGGCGGGCGCAGGTAGAACGGCTTTGGCGCGGCCTTGGCAGCCGTTGCCAGAATGGCCGGATCGGGCAGCCCGGCCTCCTCCCCAGCCCCCGGCCAGCCATCCCCGAGGCGTAGGCCTTGGGCAGCGGGCAAGGCATCTAGGCTTGTCTGATGCGGTGCGTGCTCTGGCGTGGCGAGAAACACGGTTTGTTGCGGCCCAGCCAGCGCCACGGTGAGCGGCTGGTCTTGGGTTGTGCCAAGGCGCAGCGCCTCGAAACGGTCGAGCCCGTGCACGGCCACGCCAAGGCCGAGCCCCAACCCACGCGCCGCAGCCACCCCGGCACGGATGCCCGTAAACGAGCCTGGGCCAGTGCAGACGCCAATGCCCGTTATGTCGTGGTAGTGAGCACCCGCCTCAGCCAGCGCCGCCTCGATCAAGGGAAACAATCGCTCGGCATGGCCACGGGTCATGCGCTCGATCTGGCGGGCACGCACGCCCTCGGCGTCCACCAACGCCACGGCGCACTGCCCGGCGCTGGTGTCGATGCCAAGGCGCATCAAAGCCCCCCTCAAAGTCCGACGGGGCGCACCTCCACCACTTCGGGGATATAGTGGCGCAGCAGATTTTCGATGCCGTGCTTGAGGGTGAGCGTCGAGGACGGACAGCCCGCGCAGGCGCCCTGCATATGCAGATAGACCACGCCGCTGTCGAAGCCGTGGAAGGTGATATCGCCGCCGTCCTGGGCGACGGCGGGGCGCACGCGGGTGTCGAGTAGCTCTTTGATCTGGCCGACGATCTCGGCGTCGGGGCCGGTGTGCTCGGCGTGGCCGCTGCTCTGGGTCTCGCCCTCGATCACCGGATCGCCGGACTGGAAGTGCTCCATGATCGCGCCGAGGATGGCGGGCTTGAGGTGCTGCCACTCGCTGTCGTCTTTGGTGACGGTGACGAAGTCGTGGCCGAGAAACACCGCCTCGACGCCATCGACGGCGAAGATGCGCTGGGCCAGCGGCGAGGTCTGGGCGCCTTCGCGGCTGGGAAAATCCGCCGTGCCCGTCGCCATCACGGCCTGTCCTGGCAGGAACTTGAGGGTCTGGGGGTTGGGGGTCGCCTCGGTCTGGATGAACATTGCCGGTCTCCGTTGGCAGAGCAGGCGCCAGCGCTCTCAAGCCGCCAGCGGGTGTTGGGGTGAGAGATGGACCAGTTGGGCGTCCAGATCAAGAATCAGGCCAAGCCTTGGCGCGCCAATTTCAGCGCTTTGGCAAATACTGTCGGCATGACTGCCTCGGCTTTGGCGAGGGGCTGGGTCTTACCGGAAAGCGTCGCGAGACGCGCGCCTTGGACTTCGAGGTGCAGTTGGAAATGGGTGAAGGTGTGGCGCACCTCGCCAAGCCGTGCCCAGTGGGCGGCCATCGGCGGCTTGGCAGTGGGCTGAACTTCGGCCCAGTCCGAGGAGGGCAGGCCGAGCATCCCCCCCAGGAGGCCCTTATCGGGGCGGCGCACCACCAGCACGTGGCCCGTGTCGTCGAGCGCCACCCAGGCGGTGCCGTGGCGCACTGGCTTGGCGCGGCGGGCGGGCTTGCGCGGGAGGGTGGGCGCGATGCCCTCGGCCAGCCCGGCACAGCCCTCCGAGATCGGACAGAGCAGGCAGGTGGGGTTGCGCGCGGTGCAGATCGTCGCGCCCAGGTCCATCAGCGCTTGGGCGTGATCGCCGGGGCGGTGCTCGGGGGTCAGCGTCCCGGCCAGCGCCCGCAGATGCTCGCGCACCCCCGGCAGCGGCTCGGTGACAGCGAAAAGCCGCGCCAGCACGCGCTCGATATTGGCGTCGAGCACGGCGGCGGGGCGCTCGAAGGCAATGGCGGCGACAGCGGCCGCGGTGTAGGCGCCTACCCCCGGCAGCGCGCGCAGGCCCTCTTCGGTGTCGGGAAAGCGCCCGGCGTATTCCTCGGCCACGACACGCGCGCATTTGTGCAGGTTGCGTGCCCGCGCGTAGTAGCCAAGCCCCGCCCAGGCACCGAGCACATCTTCGGTCGGCGCTGCGGCCAAAGCCTCCACCGTGGGCCAGCGCGCCAGAAACGCCCGGTAGCGCTCGCTGACCGTGGCCACGGTGGTCTGTTGGAGCATCACCTCAGAGAGCCACACGCGGTAGGGATCGGGGCGCCGCCCGCTAGCGCGCTCAGAAGGGCTCACCCGCCAGGGCAGGCTGCGGTGATGGCGGTCGTACCAGGGCAGCAGACCCGCGCCGACGGCCTGTGCTTGCGAGATTGTGATCGTCGCGTCCACGTTCTATCCTTATTCTCAGGACTGAAACCAAAAGGCATAGGGCGCCCGCGCGCAAGGGCGAGTGCCGTGCCCAACGCTCCAAGAGGTCTGCTGTCATGGCGCAGAGCGACAACGACGCACCCACTGCCCGGACCCGGACGCCTTTGCGCCGCGGCAAGGCGCTGCGCCGTCTCGGCCAGGGGGTGGGCGCGCGTCTGGGCGAGGCGGCGGCCAAGCGCGGCTTTGCCGAGCCCGAGATTTTGCTGCGCTGGCCCGAGATCGTCGGCGCCGAGATGGCCACGCGCTGCCAGCCGGTGCGCATCACCTATGCCCGCCATGCGCCGGGGCTGGGTGCGACGCTGCTTGTCCAGGCCCCTGGCGCCCAGGCCACCGAGGTCGAGCATCTCGCCCCCCAGATCATCGAGCGCGTCAACGCCTTCCACGGCTACCGCGCGGTGGCGCAGGTGCGCATCACCCAGGCCACGGGCGCGCCGGGCCAGGCGCGCGGTTTTGCCGAGGAGCGCGAAGCTTTCACGCCCGCGCCGCGCCCCGAGACAACGCCCGAGCCAGGCCCCGCCGCGCGCGAGAGGGCCGAGCGCCTGACCGAGGACATCGAGGATCCGGGGTTGCGCACCGCCCTTGCCCGCCTCGGCGCGCGTATCCTGTCTGACACCGACCGACCCGACCGTTCCACCCCACCCACCCAAGAGGACCCCCGATGACCGAGTTCTCCCGCCGCCGCCTGCTCGCCCTCGCTGCCGCCACGCCGGCGCTTTACGCACTGCCCGCCCTGGCCAACGAAGAACGCCTGACCGGCGACGTGGTGATCGGCGACGAAAACGCACCGCTCACCGTGATCGAATACGCCTCGCTAACCTGCAGCCACTGCGCCAGCTTCCACAAGCGCACCTGGCCCGAGTTCAAGGCCAACTACGTCGACACCGGCAAGGTCCGCTTCATCATGCGCGAGGTCTACTTCGACCCCTACGGCCTTTGGGCTGGCATGCTGGCGCGCTGTGGCGGGCGTGAGGCGTATTACCCCATGGTCGATCAGATCCTCAATCGCCAGGCCGAGTGGTCGCGCGCCGAGGACGTGGCGGTTGCGCTCAAGAAAATCGGGCGCGTCAATGGCTTGTCGTCCGAGCGCATGAACGCTTGCATGACCGACCGTCCCTTCGCCGAGGCGCTGATCGCCGACTATCAGAACAACGCCGAGGCTGATGGCATCCGCTCGACCCCGTCCTTTGTGATCGAGGGCGATGTGCATACCGGCGCCATGGGCTATGACGAGTTCTCCGCCCTGGTCGAGCGTTACTTGGGTTCTTGATCGGGGGCTTGATCGGGGCCGCCCCAGCGGCGGCCTTGCGGCGGCGGCGCTTTGGTCCTATGGCTCGGCCCACTCCGAACCAGCCCAACCACGGACGCCCCGCCCATGCTCAAAGGCTCGCTCCCGGCCCTCGTCACGCCCTTTTCCAACGCCAAAGTCGACGAGGGCGCCCTCAAAGCCCTCGTCGAGTGGCAGATCGCTGAGGGCAGCCATGGCCTCGTCCCCGTCGGCACCACCGGCGAGAGCCCGACGCTCTCCGCCGAAGAACACGAGCGCGTCATCGAAGTAGTGGTCGAAGCGGCGGCCAAGCGCGTGCCGGTGGTCGCGGGCACCGGCTCCAACAACACCGTCGAGGCGATCCGTTTCATCCAGCATGCCGAGGCCGTGGGTGCTGACGCCGCGCTGGTGGTCACGCCCTACTACAACAAGCCGACCCAGGCCGGGCTGATCGCGCACTACACCGCGCTGCATGACTGCTGCACCTTGCCCATCGTGATCTACAACATCCCAGGCCGCTCGGTGGTCGATATGCGCGTCGAGACCATGGCCGAACTGGCCAAGCTGGAGCGCATCGTCGGCGTCAAGGACGCCACCTCCGATATCGCCCGCGTCTCCGATCAGCGCGCAGCCTGCGGGGCGGACTTCATCCAGCTCTCAGGCGAAGACCCCTCCATGCTCGGCTTCAACGCCCACGGCGGCGTCGGCGCGATCTCGGTCACGGCCAATGTCGCCCCGCGCCTGTGTGCCGAATTCCATGAGGCCTGTCTGGCTATCGACTACGCCAAGGCGCTGACGCTGCACGACCGCCTGATGCCGCTCCACCGCGCGCTCTTCATCGAACCGGGGCTCAGCGGCGCAAAATACGCGCTGTCCCTCCTCGGGCGCTGCTCGACCGACGTGCGGCTGCCGCTACTGCCGGTCACCGAGCCGACCCAGCACAAGATCCGCGCTGCCATGGTCCATGCCGGGCTTATCAATGCCTAAACGCTTGTCCCTGCCAGCCGCTGCGCTTAGCTCTTGCCCATGGCCACCAAGAAGAAAAAACTAGACGCCAAAGTCGCCGCCGAAAACCGCAAGGCCCGCCACGCCTACGCAATCGAGGACACCCTTGAGGCGGGCATCATGCTGGCGGGCTCGGAGGTCAAGGCGCTGCGCGAGGGCCGCGCCCAGATCGCCGAGAGCTATGCCAGCGTCGAGGGGGCGGAGCTGTGGCTGATCAATTCCTACATCCCCGAGTTCAGCCAAGCCACCACGCGCGCCTTCAGCCACGACGCGCGCCGACGGCGCAAGCTGTTGGTGCACAAACGCGAACTGGCCCGCCTCGCCCAAGGCATCGGGCGTGAGGGCATGACGGTGGTGCCGCTGAAACTCTATTTCTCCGATAGAGGCCGCGCCAAACTGCTGCTCGGTCTGGCCAAGGGCAAGAAGATGGCCGACAAACGCGACACCGAGAAAAAGCGCGACTGGCAGCGCGAGAAGGCCCGGCTGCTCAAGCAAAACTGAGCCCTGCCTCGCCCGCCCAAGCGCCCATCTGGAGCGCCGATGACCAAGCCCGCCCCCCTCATTGCCGCCATCGACACGACGTGGCCCGCAGCCGAGATGCGCCGCGCCGATGGCTGGGTGCTGCGCCGCGGGGCAGGGGGCGGCCAGCGCGTCTCGGCCGCCTCGCCCGAGGCCGATGTGCCCGAGATCGCCCCCGCCGTCACCGCCATGGCCGCGTGGGACCAGCCGCCGCTCTTTCGCCTCACCCCTGAGGAGGCTGAAGCCGATGCGGCGCTGGCGGCAGCGGGCTACCATATCCACGATCCGGTCGCGCTCTACGCCGCGCCGCTCGCAACGCTGACCCACGACAACGACGAGACCGCGCGCCTGATCCGCTGTGCCGCACCCCTGGCCGTGATCGACGAGATCTGGCAGGCCGGCGGCATCGGCCCCGAGCGCCGCGCCGTCATGGCGCGGGTCGTCACGCCCAGCATCGTTTTGATGGCACGCCTTGGCGATCGCCCGGTCGGCTGCGCCTTCGTCGCGCTGGACGGCCCCATCGCCATGATCCACGCCATCGAAGTCCTGGCTGAGCGCCGCCGCGAAGGCGCGGGCAGGCTGCTCCTCCAGGGCGCGGCCAATTGGGCGTCCGAGCAGGGTGCGACGACACTCGCCCTCGCCGTGACCGAAGCCAATGCCCCCGCCCGCGCCCTCTACGAGCGCCTTGGGATGACCATCGCCACCCGCTATCATTACCGCTGCCTGCCCGAGCCCGGCTGAGGAGGCCATGCCGATGCACCCAACCGCTCTCGATCTCAGCCTGCCCGAGCCGCTACCCGAGGACGTGGCGGCGCTCTTTGCCAAGTGCCAGGACAAGCTGGGGCTGATCCCCAACGTGCTCCTGGCCTATGCCCACCGTCCCGAAAAACTGCGTGCCTTTTCGCTGATGTACAACGATTTGATGCTGGGGCCCTCTGGCCTCACCAAACTGGAGCGCGAGATCGTCGCCGTGGCCGTCTCGGCAGAAAACCGCTGTTGGTATTGCCTGGTCGCCCATGGGGCGGCGGTGCGCGTGCTCTCTGGCGATCCAGCCCTCGGTGAGGCGGTGGCGCACAACTACCGCTATGCCGACCTCGATGCGCGCCAACGTGCCATGGTGGATTTCGCACTCAAACTCACCCGCGCTTCTGCCGAGATCGAAGAGGCCGACCGCGACGCGCTGCGCAGCCATGGCCTCACCGACGAAGACATCTGGGATCTGGCCGCCGTCGCCGCGTTCTTCAATATGTCCAATCGGATGGCCAGTGCCGTCGCCATGCAGCCCAACCCCGATTACCACACCCAGGGGCGCTGAGGTGAGAGCAGCCCTGGCGCTCCTGGCGCTGACCGGCCTGCCTGCCTGGGCCGCGCCGCCCGATCCTGGCGCCCCCGCCGGCGCCACCCCGACGCTGAGCCTCACCCGCTCCGGCGAACGCTATGCTCTGCCGGTGGCGCGCTTTGGCCCGGAGGACGGCGGCACGCGCGCGCTCACGGGCGAGGTGGTGCGCCGCGCCTTTCGCCTCG